>CAZPYI010000109.1:0-8353 GCA_964590305.1 uncultured Streptococcus sp. | reverse complement strand
TCAAGATGCTTTTGGATGTTCCTTATTTCCAAATCCCCGATCACTTTTCAAGACATAAGAACCAATGCTTAATCGTCCACCAAAGAAAAAACTAAGATTAACCATCTTAGCTCAACGCATTTTAAAGTTTTTTAACAAACTCTGATTTCAGTTTCATAGCACCAAAACCATCAATTTTGCAATCAATATTGTGGTCACCTTCAACAAGTCGGATATTCTTTACACGTGTTCCTTGCTTAATATCTTTTGGAGCTCCCTTGACCTTGAGGTCCTTAATAACAGTAACAGCATCCCCATCAGCAAGACGTGCTCCATTACTATCGAGGGCTAGAAGACCTTCTTCAATTTCCTCTGTTTCGCTTGGAGACCACTCATAAGCACATTCTGGACAAACCAAGAGTGTTCCATCCTCGTAGACATAGATAGAGTTACATTTCGGACAATTTGGTAAAGACATAATTTCTCCTTAAAAATTAATATACTTATTATTTTACTGTAGAAATTAGGATTTGGCAAGATAGATAAAAGAGAACATTTCCAATGCCCTCTTCTACTTCCTATAACGTCTCTACACTAGCAACAATTTGTGCTACTAATTCTTTATCTTTAAGACCAGTTACTTCTACAACAACTGCTTCCAATGATTTTGAAGCTAAGAGTTCTTGAAGTTGCACACTTTCTTCATCAGTTGGATCATTGTATTTGAACACATAGGCAACTGTTCTAAGAAGATTGTCATATGATAAACCACGATCATTCAATTCACGAATTGGACGGATAAAACGTTCATCATAACCAAGTTTACGAATCGGTGTGCGGGCTACACGAGTCACATCATCTACGATAAATGGATTTTCAAAACGTGAAATAATGATGTTATGATAATCAACTAATTCTTGCTCTTCAAATCCCCATTTAGCAATGAGCAAGCTACGAACTTCACCCAAAACTGCTTCGACTTGTTCCTTGACTTGTTGGTCCTTGAGTGCTTCAAGAATAGTTTTTGCACCGTAGAAAGCGCCAGTGTAGGCTGATGTTGCATGTCCCGAATTAACGGAGAAGAGTTTTCGTTCGATAAAAGGTTCAAGGTCATCTTCGTAATGAACACCCTCGAGTTTCAAGTCTTTATTTTTCATTTTGCTAGTTTCAACAACCCACTCATTGAAAGGTTCAACAACCACAAATAAAGGGTCATCGTGTGTTTGTGCTGGCACAATACGGTCTACTGCAGCATTTGGAAAACCAACATAGTCTTCTGCGTACGCTAAGCCTTTTTCAGAAAGATGTTTTTTGACTTCTTCATATAAAAATTGAGAACCGCCAATCATATTTTCACAAGCTAGGACATCTATTGGAGAGGTTATTTGTGCATCCATACGTGCTTCAATCCCTTTGGCAATTAATTCTGCAATGAAAGGTAAAATATTTGGTCCAATAGCAGTTGTTATAATATCAGTATTTTTGATAGCTTCAACGACTGCATCAGGATTTTTACCATTATTAATACCATCCACATTGGAAACCGCCACATGACGTTGACCTTCCTCTGCAATTTCGATTTCATAGGCTTTCTTTTCTTGAAGCGCATCAATAATTCTTTCATTAACATCAACAAAATCAATATGAAATCCGTTTTCAAATAAAATTTCGCCGATAAACCCTCTACCAATATTCCCTGCTCCGAAATGTACTGCTTTTGACATTTTGTTCTCCTTCTTTATTCGACGCTTTCCAATAAACGAACAACTTCATCCTCTGATTGCGCATCCGCCAATTTGACAACATTATCAATATCTGCACAGAAAATAGAAATTTTTTGGATAATTTGCAAATGTTCATCACCAATGCCAGCAATTCCAAATAAAACTGTAGCAATTTGCGAATTTTCTTCTGTCCCAAAATTGACTCCATCTGGTACTTGAACGATTGTGATACCTGATTTTAATACTTTTTCTTTTGCAGCGTCTGTTCCATGAGGAATGGCGATAAAATTACCCATGTAAACAGATAATTCGTCATCACGCTGAACCATGGCATCGATATAACCTTCTTCCACATAACCACCTTTGAAGAGAAGATCTCCACAGTAACGAATTGCCTCTTCTTTGTTAGCAAACTCTTGATTGAGTCTGATTAAATTTTTTTGAAATTCCATGTTAATTCTCCAATTTTTTAATTTTCTCTGTAAAAATTTGATTGAGTAATTGATAAATAATATCTCGGTTTCCTGTTTTATAGATCTCTGTATACAGATGATTTTCTATGATTGATTGACTGATTGCGGTCATTAAATCTCGAATTTCTTCTTTTTCATCTAAACGCGTCAACATGACCAAAACGCGTGAAACCATTTCTGTTTGGCGATTCATAGACAAGGCAGCAACAGGGGTTTCCAAGTCGAAAATCATAAAACAGCTTTCGCTTACTTTGCTTGAATAGGTATGAAGGAGTGCCAAATACGTTTCTGGAATAGCCATAGGGCTAATCTCAAACCGATTAAGCAATTTCTTTGACAAATAGTCTTTATCCGAAACATAATCAATGGATGAAACAATCATTGGGACTGTTCTTTCAAAACTAGGAGCATTGTGTAAATGCTGATAGGAAAATCTCTCTAGTAAAAATTGACTAGCGAGAATATAATTTTGAAAGTCATAAGTAATATCAGTCATTTTATGTTCACGAATCTTAACTTCGCGATTTGACTGAACATCTTGAAGAAATTCTTGTAACTGGATAATCTCTTTAGCATCTGGATAAGTTGGAACAAGCTTGACATCATCATCTTTCAATGGTTTAGTTGATATGATACAATCATAATAGTCTTTATCAATGGCTTGAAATTCAGAAATAGTTTTAACATGAATGGTATCGACAAAAGGAGCTACCGTTTTTATCCTTGTCATCAGAAAATCTCTAGCCAGTTGTCTCTCATCAGTTAATAATAAGATTTGAATGGGATAAATATCCGGACTTCTTCGCAGACTTGATGCAAAGTGCAAAGTAATGAGTTCATATTCGGAATCACTCTGAAGGTAGGTCGGAAAAATCTCCTTTATCAAAAGTGTAACCACACGATGCAAGTAGTCACTATGCCGTAAAGCATGGTGAGCAATCACTGTGCTAGAGGAATCTTCAAAAATTGTCGGTACTGCTAAACTCAGACGAATATGATTAAATAAAAAGTTAAAAAGCACCTTATCTTTTGCAAAATTAATCTTCGTATATAGCGCAACTTTATCAATGAGATTTGAGACACTATAGAAAAATTCACTATCAAAATTCTCATTAAACAGTGGCACTTCCTGCCTCTTAATAATGAATTCGTCCAAAACAGCTGCATAATATAGAATTTCTTGAATTGTATATAATTGTCCTGTCAGTTGAGAATAATCGCTATAAATATTCTTTGAAAAATCAAGTGAGGCCTTGCTAACAATCTTTGTTTTATCATCAGCTACTTTTATTTGATTAGCAAGCGCTAATAATATGATAAAAAGTTGACTCATCCTAGCATCTATATCTGGTAAATCAGCTTGGTATTGTTTGAAAACTTGCGTAGCTAAATTCAATAAATTTCCTAAATCCTCTTCGAAATAACCGTACTCTTTATTCCAAAAATCAGAAAGCGATATAGCATTTGAGATGAGGATTGCCAAAACCCATCGACGACTCTTTTGTGACTGTGGAATGTAGTAACCCTTCCTACGTTCAAGTGTAATACTAAAATCAGAAAGGCGACTTTCGATCTCAGCAATATCCTGAATAATCGTCACATTACTTACACCAAACTCTATCTGAAGTTCTTCATTGCTCACTTCACTTGTCCGAGTTAATAATTTATAAGTGATAAAATTAAGCCGTTCATTTCGTGAGTATGCTTCTTGACTCGTAAAATCCGTTAAATTAGATAGTTCTCCAACTAAAAAATATTTATTATCATCCTTGATAATACTAACATTAATAGCATTAAGACTTTCTGTCAAATCAGAAATCGTTCTATAAACGGTTCTTTTAGAAACTTTTAATACATCCGAAATATTATCAATTGAAAGCTTTCCATAATCTTGGAAAGCCTTCATTAATTGTTCTTCTCGTTTTGTTAATAGCATAAGTCTATTATACTACATTTCTAAGCTCATTTATGCATTCTAGAAACCATTTTATCGTATTCCGGTGTCGTAACCAGACTATCTACGACTAAGAATTGGGCATTTGGAGCAGATTTTTGACTTTCAGATTGATTAGATATGGTTGTTACAATAAGAATATTCTTAGAGTTAAATTTACCTAATTGTGAAATGTGTTCTTTAGCAACTGGAATACCAACATTTTTATTTTTGAAAATAGCTTCCAGAGTTGCTTGACCCATTGTTGCTGACCCTTTAGCTTTATTGTAAGCAAAGACAACTTCGTCAATATAGTCAAGATCTACTCCTTCAGTAGCCACTTCGGTTACTGTTGCTGAAGCATTTCCTGTACCTTCTTGCCCAGCTCCTGAAAGTAAATCAACAATTTCATCATATTTTGGTGTTGCTAAGAAGTTATCAACTGCCACATGTATACCACTTGGTGTTTTTTGACTAGCACGCGCTGCTAACTCTTCTTGTGTCACAATCAAGGTATTTGGTGTATCTGTTAAATTAGAGATTGCTTTATTAGTAACTGGGATATTAAGTCCAGCTTTCTTTACTTTATCACGAAGGATTGACGCACCCATTGCTGAGCTACCCATTCCTGCATCACATGCAAAGATGATTTGTTGGACTGAATCTGAAGAAATATTTGCTGTAATTGTTGGAGCATCAACAGTTTTACCTTTAGATTGTGCTTTAGCTGCTTGTGAAGCTGCTTGAGCTTCTTCAAGATCGTCATCTGTTGATTTATCTGCTTTAAGTATAGCTGAAGCCACTAAGAATGACGCTATAGCACCTGCTGCTACACCAGCGATTACTGGGATGTATCCACCACGAGGAGTCATAGCTAAAATAGCTAAGATTGAACCTGGTGATGCTGCAGCGGAGAGACCTGCTCCAAGAAGTTGGAAAACAAATGTACCAGACACACCACCTGCAATTGCTGCAAAGAAAAGCATAGGTTTCATCATTACATATGGGAAGTAAATTTCATGAATCCCACCTAAGAATTGGATAATGATGGCACCTGGAGCTGAAGATTTAGCAGAACCTTTACCAAAGAATGAGTATGCAAGTAAGATACCTAGACCTGGACCAGGGTTTGCTTCAAGTAAGAAGAGAACAGATTTTCCAGCTTCGGCAACTTGTTCACTTCCAAGAGGAGTGAAAATACCATGATTAAGGGCATTATTAAGAAATAGCACTTTTGCTGGTTCAATAATAATATTTGCTAGTGGAAGAAGTTTTGCATTAACAATTGCTTCTACACCAACACCAATTGCGTGAGTCAATCCAGAAACGACTGGACCAATCCCTAAAAAGGCAAGGATAATAAGAATAAATCCGATAATACCAGCTGAGAAATTGTTAACTAACATTTCAAAACCAGGTCTTATTTTTTCTTGGAAGCGTTCGTCAAATTTCTTGACACACCATGCACCAAGAGGACCCATGATCATAGCACCAATAAACATTGTCACATCCGAACCAAGAATGGCCCCCATAGTAGCAATTGAACCTACTACTGCTCCACGTTGTCCATAGACATTGTAACCACCAGTATAACCTATTAATAGTGGTAAGAGATACGTTAAGATTGGACCAACCATGACATTTAAAGTTGGGTTAGGCAACCAACCTGTATCAATAAAGAGTGTTGCCAAAATCCCCCAAGCAATAAATGCTCCAATATTTGGCATGACCATATTTGAAAGTGTTGTTCCTAATTTTTGAACTCTTACTTTCAGTGAACTTTGATTTTCCATTTCAAGTCCCTCCTTTTTCTTAATTTCATTATATGATAAATCTAGCTGACAAAGAACTCAAGTTTTGGCACAAAATTTGTGACACGTTTAAAGAATTTTATAAGATAAGCTTTCTTTATATTAAGACTAGCAAATATTTCAGCATAAAAAAGATGAGGTAACCAACATATCGGTCACTCTCATCGTATTTTATATTATTCAACTGTAACAGCTTTTGCTAAATTACGTGGTTTATCCACATCTAATCCACGTTGCATTGATGCAAAGTAAGCAATTAATTGCGTTGGTATGACCATTGCGATGCTTATCAAGTAAGGATGGACTTTATTAACAATGATATCATCGCCTTCACGTGCTAAATCTTCTTCGACAATGACAAGACTGCTAGCACCACGAGAGACAACTTCTGAGATATTTCCACGAGTATGCGCAGCAATTTTTTCGTCTGAAGAAATCAAGGCAATAACTGGAGTGCCATCTTCAATCAGTGAAATAGTCCCATGTTTTAATTCCCCAGCTGCAAAGCCTTCACACTGGATATATGAAATTTCTTTTAATTTCAGTGACGCTTCCATTGTCACAAAATAATCATTACCTCTGCCAATATAGAAGGCATTTCGAGTCGTTGCTAGTAAGTCTTTGACTTTTTCGGCAATAATATCTTTATCCGAAAGTGTAGCTTCAATTGATTGTGCCACAATAGATAGCTCATGAACAATGTCGAAATCAATGGCTTCTTGTTTTCCATTAGCTTCTCCAACAGCTTTTGATAGGAAAGCAAGGGCAGCAATTTGAGCTGTATAGGCTTTTGTTGAAGCAACTGCAATTTCTGGACCTGCATGAAGAAGCATAGTGTAAGTTGCTTCACGTGATAAAGTAGACCCTGGAACATTGGTGATTGTTAAGCTTGGAATTCCCATTTCGTTTGCTTTAACCAAAACTTGACGACTGTCAGCTGTTTCACCAGACTGTGTCAACAAGATGAAGAGTGGTTTTTTGCTTAAAAGTGGCATGTTGTAGCCCCATTCAGATGCAACACCTAATTCTACTGGGGTGTCTGTCAACTGCTCAATCATCATTTTGGAAGCAAAACCAGCATTGTAAGATGTTCCCGCAGCCAAGATATAAATGCGATCAGCAGCTTGCACAGAACTAACAATTTCAGGATCAACAGTCACCTTGCTATTTTCATCAGCATAAATACTAATTAATTTACGCATAACAGTTGGTTGTTCGTCAATTTCTTTTAACATATAGAAAGGATAGGTACCTTTACCAATGTCTGACAGATCAAGTTCAGCAGTATAAGCACCACGTTCAATAACATTGCCATCATAGTCTTGCACTTCTACCTTGTCTTTGGTCACAATTACCAGTTCTTTATCATGAATTTCCATAAATTGGTTTGTTTCGCGAATCATAGCCATAGCATCAGAACATACCATATTATAATCATCGCCAAGACCAATCAAAAGAGGAGATTTGTTTTTAGCAACGTAGATAACATCTGGATTTTCAGAGTCCATTAAGGCAAATGCATAAGAACCTTCGATGATATGGAGAGCTTTTCTAAATGCTTCCAAAACTGATAGCCCATCTTCCTCAACAAATTTCCCAATTAGATGAACTGCAATTTCTGTATCTGTTTCACCAGTGAAATCATGTCCAGAAAGATAATCTTTCTTCATTTGGAGGTAGTTTTCTATCACACCATTATGTACCAGTACAAAACGTCCTGTTTGTGATGTATGAGGATGAGCATTATCTTCAGTTGGCTTTCCATGTGTCGCCCAGCGGGTATGACCAATTCCAGAAGTCCCAAGTAAATGATCACCAACTTTTTCTGTCAAGTCAGCAATACGACCGACAGATTTTACTAAATGGCCGTACGTTCCATCAGTGATGAAAACTCCAGCAGAATCATAACCGCGGTATTCCAATTTTTCAAGTCCTTGAATTAAAATATCAGTTGCATTTGTATTACCAACAACACCAACAATTCCACACATATTTAATACCTTTGTAGCATTAGCTACTTCACTTTCTTAAGTTATATATAAGAATTGGTATAGTCTTATATTAGACAATCAAAACTCAATAAATACAGTATATATCTTATATCGATTTGTGTCAACAATAAAATTGGTATAGTCTCTATGAATGACATTGAAATGACACAATCTACTACTGTCCTAGTTAAAACTTAAAATTTGAAAAATAAAAAAAGTAGTATCGCTACTACTCTGAATCAATAAAACCAAATTGGCTTAGCGGATAAATTTTAAAAGTGACAACTCCACGAATTTGACTTTCTTTAATAAGTCCGAACTTTCTACTATCATTTTTTCAAAAACACACGTGAAAATAAACTTTTTTAGGGGTTCAACACCTGCATTGATCGAATCTACCTTGGATAATGATTGAAGATATTGTGAAAAAAGAAATATTTGA
>CAZPYI010000108.1:0-8402 GCA_964590305.1 uncultured Streptococcus sp. | reverse complement strand
GTAAAAGTCTTTTATATTCAACATCAGTATTATACCATCTTTTTATTTAAAAGTATAGTCTTTTGTGCGCGGTGATTGTACTTTTGCGTGCGTTTTAAAAATCGATTTAGAACACATTAAAAGCATATAAAGAGCCTAACAATCTCACTCTAGTATTTAAACTCGAATCTTTTGATTGTTTGACTCTTTTTTAAATTTTTATTTTGCTTATATTTGGCAGATACTACAGTTGCACTTTTTTAAAAGAGACCGTTTCACTGAATGATGTCAATTTGTCTCACTACTGATTCTTTCACCAGTAGTCGCATCAAAAAAGTGTCCTTTTGCAATGTTGAATGCTAATTCCAAATTCTGCCCAGGTTTGTTGTCATCTCTAGCAGCGACACGCGCAACAAACTCAGTTTCGGCAGCTTTTACATAGAGCATTGTCTCACTACCTAATAATTCCGTAACAAGGACTTCTGCCGAAATGAGAGCTTGTGGATACGTTTCTTTAACAATTTGCGTATTGGAAACGTCCTCTGGCCTAATTCCAAAAGTAACTTTTTTCCCTTGATAGCCCTGCTTTTCAAGTATCTTTAGTTGCCCCTCTGGAATCAAAAGTTTAAGACCGAAGTCGTTCACCATATACTGACCGCTAATAGTTACGTCAACAAAATTCATAGATGGACTACCAATGAAGCCAGCAACAAATTTATTTTTAGGTCTATTGTAGAGTTCTTGAGGTGTCCCAATCTGTTCAATTCTACCAACAGTACCTGTTCCGTCAGTATTTTTTGAGGCGCTCATGATGACGATTCTATCTGCCAGTGTCATAGCTTCGGTTTGGTCATGGGTTACATAGATGGTTGTAGATCCGATACGTCGATGAATTTTAGCAATCTCTGCTCGCATGGAAACTCGAAGTTTGGCATCCAAATTGGACAATGGCTCGTCCATGAGAAAAACTTTAGCATCGCGAACAATAGCACGTCCCATTGCAACTCTTTGTCTTTGACCGCCCGATAAATCAGCAGGTTTGCGGTCTAAAAATTCTGTTAATCCTAGAATTTCAGCAGCTTCTTTTACTCTGACATCAATATCAGATTTGCTGTATTTACGTAATTTTAGGCCAAACGCCATGTTATCATAGACAGTCATATGAGGATAAAGAGCGTAGTTTTGAAAAACCATAGCAATATCTCTATCTTTAGGTGCTGTATTATTGACTAACTTCTCATCGATATAAAGTTCTCCCTTACTGATGTCCTCTAATCCAGCAACCATTCTCAAAGTGGTTGACTTTCCGCAACCTGACGGACCAACAAAAACAATAAATTCTTTGTCCTTAATATCAAGATTAAAGTCTTCTACAGAATATTGAGAAGCATTTGGGTATTTTTTATAAATGTGATTTAAACTTAAGGTTGTCATATCATTTCCTTACTACTTTTAATTTCCAACTCTTTAACAAGTCGGTTGGCAAAAAAGAAGATGCTTGGCTCAGAATTACTCTGAGAGCCCATTGTTTTCAACAATTCCTTTAAACCAATAGCCTGATTTTTTAATTGTTTTTATTTGTGTATGAATGTTATTTGAAATAAAACCATAACGATTTCGATAAGCATTTGTCCAAGACCAACAGTCAATTGGCGTCCATAAGTGATAGCCAAAGCAATTTGACCCTTGGTCTATTCCCTTCTTAAGATTTTCCAAATGTTCTGTGATGAAATCAATCCTATAATCGTCTTGAATCTGACCAAACTCATCCATAAAACGCTCTTCACCAGAAATTCCCATTCCATTCTCCGACACAAACCATGGAATATTATTATAATTGTCACGGATATTGATTGCAATGTCATAAATGGCTTGTGGATAAATTTCCCAGCCTTTATCAATGTTCATTCGTCTACCAGGCATATCAAAGTGGTCATAGTAACGTGTTGGCAGCCATTGACCAACTGAATTTGGTGAAATATCTGGTGCTTTGACGCGATTGGGATGGTAAAAATTCACTCCTAAAAAATCAACCGTATTTTCTCTAATGATATCCGCATCTCCCGGTTCTTCTTGCCAGAGAACACCATCTTTTTCAAGTATGGCAACCAATTCACTTGGAAAATACCCTTTAACTGATGGTTCTAAGAATAGTTTGTTATTCCAGAGTTCAGCAAACTGAGCAGCCGCTTGATCTTCAGCTTGTTCTGAAGCAGCATATGTTGGAGTTAGATTTAAAACATTACCAATTCTAGCACCTGTTTGCGGATAACCTTTTTCTTTGAAAGATTTGATAACTTTTGCTGCAGCAAGATTCAAATGATAGGCAACTTGAACAGCTTTTTTTCCATCAACAAGATTAGGATAATGGAATTGGTAAAGGTACTCCCCGTCTACAACCACCATCGGTTCATTGTGCACAGACCACTCTTTCACTCTGTCTGCAAATAACTCAAAACAGCGGTCAGCAAAACCAACAAAAAGCTCAACTACGTGCCGTGATTCCCAACCTCCATACTGATGATAAAGCTCGACAGGTAAATCAAAATGATGAAGATTCATAATTGGACGAATACCATTTTCCAAGAAAGTATCAATAACATCGTTATAGAAACGAACGGCATCTTGATTGACAGTATTGGTTTCTAAATCGTCAATTAATCGCGTCCACTGGATGGATGTACGAACACTGTTCAAGCCGACTTCTTTCATCAAAGCAATATCTTCTTTGAAGCTATTATAGAAGTTGGAAGCAACGTCTGGACCTACTTGATTATAAAATTTCTCGGGCTCACTATCATACCAATAGTCAAACATGTTGGCATGTTTTTTATTAAAACGCCCCTCACTTTGAGGCCCTGATGTGGCGGCACCCCACCAAAAATCCTTTGGAAACTTAGTCATTCCTTCTCTCCCTTATCCTAACAGCCATTCTCTCATAAAATCATTGAATTTTGGCAAATATTCATGACCATACTCTGGATAGTAAACTATTTCTTTTTCAGTATCTAACTGATTGTATACAGCGAATTGCGTCTTTGGATGACATACCCTATCTTCTAAAGCCATACCCCAATAGACTTTTGACGTGATTCTTTCAGCAAGAAACTGAATATCGATATAATCTAGTGTTGAAAAGAACTCTTCTTCATGTTCATGAAGCGGGTCTCTAAATCTAAACCAGTAGGCTAATTCTTCGTACGCAGACTGTTCAACATCTAGCTTATAAGCTTCTCTAAAATCACTTAAAAATGGGTATTGCACATAAGTTTCTTTAACCGTCGGTGTCAATGCCGCACAAACCAATGCCAATGCACCACCTTGAGAAACCCCATAAGAAATCAAGCGGTCTTCTGCAACATCGGGCATATTTGATACTAGCTTTGTTAACTGATAGATATCTTGATAAACTGAACGGTAGAATAGTTTTTCTGGACCATCTTCCACGCCCCGAATGATATGCCCTTTTAAAGTCCCACCCGATGTTTGACTCGTATCTTGAGATTTTCCTCCCTGCCCTCTGACATCCAAAGCAACCACAATAAACCCTTCTGCGGCAAGTGCGGCTTTATCATTCCAATCTCCTACATTCGTATGATAACCATGAAATTGGAAAATTGCTGGTAGTGGATGGTCAATCTGCTTCGGTTTAATAAGTTGGCACACTATTTTTGCACCACCCACACCAGTAAAATTCAACTCATAAGCATCAACAACCTGTGATGAAAAGGTGTAGGGAATTAGTTGAAAGTCATTAGATAAACTATCTACTTCTTCTTTTGCTTTCAGCCAAAATTTGTCAAAATCAGCAGGTTTCTTATTTGAGCCACTATAACTGCGCCATTCACTAACAGCTAGATCCGTTTTCATGCTTTCTCCTTAATGTATACGTTTAATAACTTCTTTTGCGATAAATGCTGCGCCAGCATTTGTAGGGTGGACACCATCGTCACCTGTATAATATTGTGGAGATTTTTTTCTAGCCGCCTCATTTAGCAGACCATCAATTGGTAAAAATTCCAAATCATATGTATCAGCCATTTTTCTGACAATTTGAATTTTTTTATCTAAATCATCACGCCAATTAGCTCTATCTACTGGATAATGTAATACGAATGGTTCTATCAGAAAGAGTCTCTTGACCAGACTTTCGGTCAATTTGTCGAGTAAGATTCGGTACTCATTCTCAAATCTTGCGGCCTCTTCTTTAGTTCCTGAAATATCAGACCCTGCGTTGTGCCAAGTATCATTGATACCAATCATTAATATGACTACATCAGGTTGCAAATCCAAGCAATCATTTATTCTCTCGTTCAAATCATGGATTTTATTCCCGCCGATTCCTCTATTGAAAAAAGTCAAATCCAACTCAGGATATGTCATTGCTAAATAAGCACTGACATGATTGACATAGCCATGACCTAGACTTGAGAAATCTGTTTTATCTCTACCCCATTCGGTAATACTATCTCCAAAAAAGACGATTCTATCATTTGGTTTTAGTTTCATGTCACTCTCCCTGATATAAAAAATGTACTGCTGCACCTAATAGATTGGCATCATTTTGAAATTGGCATATTTTAAGTTGATATCGGAGGTCATTGGCATTAGTTTTATCTAAAAGAGCATCAATTCGTCGACTTACTTGCTCAATCAAGTCTTGTTCTTTAGACATAGCACCACCAATGGCAACCATTTCTGGATTTAGAACAACTAATGTATTAAAAATTCCCAACGCTAAAGCATCGTATATATCATTGACTGCTTTTTGTGCTTCTAGGTTATCAGTCTTTGCCAATTCAAACAATTCTTTCCCAGAAATTTCTTGATTGTCTAAATAAGTTTTTGAAAATTGCTTAGCTACTGTAACTGGCGAAACTGCTTCACTTAATGTTGTGTGGTCATTGATAAACATATAACCAAACTCACCACCAAATAAATTAGGTCCTTTAACCAATTGATTATCTAGAACAACAGCTCCACCGACACCAGAACCAATAATAAAAAAGAGAGCACTTGAAACATCTTTAGCGACGCCTAGTGAACTTTCTGCTAATGCTGCACAATTGGCATCATTTTCTATAGAAACCGGTAAGGAAAATAGAGTTTCCAATTCCGTTACAATGTCAAAATGATGAATATATGGAACAGCACTTGCTCCTTTAATAATACCGGCTTGCGTATCTACTGCACCTGGGGCACTGATGGCTACACCTTGGACATGTTTATCAGAAAAACTATCTTTGATTTTTAAAAGCTGATCTTGCATTTCTTCCCATGTTTCTGGGGTTTCTATGCTTTCCTTGTCAGATAAATTTCCCTCATTATAGAGACCGTACTTAATCGCAGAACCACCAATATCTATCACTAATAATGTCATTTTTACTCCTAACTTTTGGTTAAAATTGTTTTAACAGCGAACTCATCATACCGATGGACGCTCACAGAAAATTCAAAAGGAATCCCAGTATCCAAGTATCCAATTTGTTCTGCAACAGCAACCGGGTCTCCTTTTTCAAGAAGTAATTGCTCTGCTTCAAAATCTGTTACTTTTCTAACCGTTATAATTCTGTGAGCACTCTGAATCTTCAGTCCCAGACCATCTTCGATAAATTCATAAATAGAACCCTCAAGGTGCTGTCGATTCAAACCAGGAATAGCCTCAACAGGCATGAAGGTATTTTCAATGACTGCGGGTTTCCCATCTAATAACCGAACTCTATAAATGCTATAGACGAAGCTGTCCTCCGAGATTGCCAACTGTTGACTGACATCTTTTGAAGCCGCAACTACTTGGAAATCCAAAATAATACTTGAGACTTCCTTCTCAGGACTAAATGCAGTTGTTCCTCGCATTTGATTGCCAACTGTTATTTTATCCATCTCCTGATTTGACAGCGTTTTGACAAAAGTACCTGAACCACGCCGTTTAATCACTAAACCTTCCGATACAAGGATATCTAAAGCTTTTTTTACCGTCAATTTACTGGCATCGTAAACTTTCCCTATTTCCGATTCAACTGGGAGTTGCTGATTAGAGCTATAATCCCCATTAATAATTTTTCTTCTGATGTCATTTGCAATTTGTGAGTATTTTGTCATAGTCAGCCTCTTCCTTACTTTTAGTTATCCCTATCTTATCATTTTTTTCCGAGACGTTCTTAATTGCCAATCTAGAACAAATCCCGGAACTAAGGTTATGAATAAAAACAAGTTTAATTTGGCAATAAGTATAGCTAATATTAACCAGATAAGACTGAGCAAGATTTGTGCCTTACGATTAGCAATGAGACTTTTTATCTTAGAAAAACCATTAGTCGTCTCTTGGTAATCGTTACTCTTATCCATCATTTGCCACAAATTGGTCACATATAATAGAATCATCAAACAAATACTAGCATTTACAACTGCAATAACACCTAAAAATAAGGCTTGTTGTGATAAATTAAGAAAATGGATCAAGATAAAACTGACGAAATTGACTAAAAATAGGAAAGTCAAACTATTATGCTTAGGAAGAAGCTTGTTCCCTGACATTGTCTCTACAATGCTCGCAAAAGAGTAATTATCTCTATCTTTGCTCTGTAAAAAATATTGAACCATGAGAGTGCCTTTTACCAAGCCAAATTTAATAGTTAATAGCCAAAAATAAAAGGAGGCACGTGCCAGTAAGTAGATATAGTTGACTAAGTTAATTACAGAAAATCCGTTCACTAACACTCCTCCTTTTTTATTTCACAGACCCTGCAACGCCATTATAAATATATTTTTGTAAAAACAAGAATAATACCAAGATTGGTAAGATAACAATGATAACACCAGCTAGGATTACCGGCCAATTTGTCCCATACGGTCCTTTAAAAGCGAATAATGCGGTAGAAATAACTTTTAACTTTCTATCAGGCATATAAAGGAAAGGATTGTAGAAATCATTGTAAACTCCAACCCCTGAAACAATCAACATAGTGACAATAGGCGCCTTCAAATTTGGAAGAATAATCTTCCAAAAAATCCCAAAGTAGCTGGCACCATCAAGATAAGCAGACTCATCTAATGAGATTGGAATCTCTTTCAGATATTGCATGAACACGTATACTGAAATAACATCCGTTCCCAAATTCAAAAGAATAACTGCCCACATTGTGTTAAAAAGACCCAAGCCATTGATAATTTGAAATGTTGCCACTTGGCTAGTAATTCCAGGTATTAACATAGCAAACATAAAGAGAGCCATGATCGGTTTTTTGAGTTTGAAATCAAATCGACTCATAGCATAGGCAAATGTCGCACCCACTAAGAGCTTTCCAACCATACTTGCCAAGAAAATAATCAGAGTGTTTTTAAAACCTAATAACATCTGCCCATTGACAAAAGCTGTCTTGTAATTTGAAAAATCAAGTTGTTTTGGTAATTCCAAAACACCAGTTGACATAAATTCACTATTTGTTTTAAATGACCCTATAAAAACAACTAGAATAGGAAGAATGGCTACTGCAGCTCCTACAAGCAAGACTAAATATTTCAAAATGGTCATGACAGATATATTTTTTCTTTTCATTGCTGCACCTCCTATTCCTTGACCAATTTTTTCTGAATCAACGTTACCGTGATAACGATTAATAGTAAGATAATTGCCATCGCTGATGCCAGACCAACTTTGTTGTACTTGAAGGCTGTATCAATTGTTTGAATAACAAATGTAATTGTACCGTTTGATCCTCCAGTCATAATATATGGAATATCAAAGACACTAAGCGACCCACTAACACCAAGAATAATATTTAAGAAGACTACGCTTTTGATATTTGGCAAAATAATATGACGAAAAACATTCCAATTATTAGCCCCATCGATCTCAGCAGCTTCGTAGATTTCAGGATTGATAGACTGAATGGATCCTAAGAATATCAAAAAATTGAAACCTGTGTAGCGCCAAACTGATGTGAAAGCTAGAGAAATATTATTAATGGAACGATCACCCAACCATAATTTAATCTGGTCTCCCAGACCAATAGCATTTAAAACAGTATCCAACGTTCCATCTTGTTTATAAAAATATAAGAAAATAAAACCAATGGCAACGCCATTTAAGAGATAAGGGAAAAACAAAATGCCCTTCCATAAGTTTGCTAGTCTGACTTTAAAAGTCAAAATTGTAGCAAACAGCAACGCAATCCCTAACTGAAAGAAGGTTGCAATAAAATAATAAAGACTTGTTTTAAAAACTGTAAAATAAGCAGGATTGGTGAAAATTGTTTTATAATTTTCAAAACCCACACTCTCCATATTGGGACTATAACCGTTCCAATTTGAAAGACTGTATTGAAACATTTTCACTAGAGGATAATAGGAAAATGTTAGTAAAAGCAGAACAGGTAATACAGTAAAGGATAAGACTAGCAGACGTTGTTCTTGTTTTTGAG
>CAZPYI010000107.1:0-8419 GCA_964590305.1 uncultured Streptococcus sp. | reverse complement strand
CTTGTGATAAGGGCTTCCTTGTTGAATCATAAAAGCACGGTAAATTTGTTCTGATAGAACTAAACGCATTAATTGATGAGGTAGGGTTAATAAACCAAAACTCAAGCGCAGATTAGCACGTTTTTTGACCTTATCTGCTAAACCAAGGCTTCCTCCAATCACAAAAACAATATCAGAATAGCCTCTTAATGTCGCATCAGCAATAACTTGACTAAAAGCTTCAGAAGATAGTTGTTTTCCCTCGATGGCTAGGACAATAACATAATCACGCTCTGAAATCTTTGCTAGGATGCGTTCGCCCTCTTTTTCCATAATTTGCTGATTTTGTGCAGCACTAGCATTATCTGGTGTTTTTTCGTCTGCTAACTCGACAATTTCAAATTTTGTAAAGCGACTCATGCGCTTACCATATTCGGCAATACCATCTTTTAAATATTTTTCTTTTAATTTTCCAACAGCGATAATTTTTACTTTCATAGCTCCATTTTACCACATATTCACAAGCTTTTCACACCTTATTCACATGTTCATAAACCATCAACATAGCTTTTAATAGCTTTGAATAAGGATTTTTTCACATTTTCAAAAAGTTTTCCACAGGTTGTGGATTACTTTATTTTTTTATTATTTTAAGGTATAATTAAGTCAATTTTTATATCCTAGCAACGAATATTGGAGGTCAAATAAGTGAAAAAATTAAAATTACCAAATCCAAAATTTAATTTTAAAAATTGGATAAAACCCTTATTAATTATTATTTCTGGTTTCGTTGCTGGACTTATAGGGGCAATAATTATTCTAAATATTGCGGGTGTTTCACTGTATAATGCAAGTAGTTCAAATACAAAAGTAACAACTAGTAGCACCACTTATACGAATACTAGTGATACAACTGAAGCAATTGCAAAAGTACAAGATGCTGTTGTTTCAGTTATCAATTATCAAACAGAGTCAACATCATCAGCCAATGATATCTATAGTCAGATGTTTGGTGGAGATACCGGCAACTCATCATCTGGAGAACTTTCCGTCTATAGTGAAGGTTCAGGCGTTATTTATAAAATTGATGGTGATTCTGCTTATATTGTTACCAATACCCATGTTGTTGATGGTGCTGAACAGATTGAAATTATGTTAGCTGATGGCACTAAAGTAATCGGTGATTTAATTGGTTCTGATACCTATTCAGATATTGCTGTTGTCAAAATTGCTTCAGATAAATTGAAAACTGTAGCAGAATTTGCTGATTCAGATAGCTTGACAGTTGGTGAGACAGCGATTGCGATTGGTAGTCCACTTGGAACTGACTATGCTAACTCTGTCACTCAAGGCATCGTTTCAAGTCTTAGTCGAACAGTTACTATGACAAATGATGATGGTCAAACTATTTCAACAAATGCTATTCAAACGGATGCTGCTATTAATCCTGGTAACTCAGGTGGTGCTCTTATCAATATTGAAGGGCAAGTTATTGGTATTAATTCAAGTAAAATTTCTTCTACATCAAGTAGTTCAAGTTCAGGTGATTCTGTTGAAGGAATGGGATTTGCAATTCCATCTAATGATGTCGTCAAAATTATCACGCAATTAGAAGAAAGTGGTGAAGTTGTTCGCCCAGCACTTGGAATCTCTATGGTGGACCTTAGTAACCTATCAACAAATTCTATTGCTCAACTCAATATCCCTACTAGTATTACAAGTGGTGTTGTTGTCGCTTCAGTCCAATCAGGGATGCCTGCCGATGGAAAATTAGAACAATATGATGTCATTACTGAAATTGATGGGAAAGAAGTCACATCAACATCTGATCTTCAAAGTATTTTATATGGCCATTCTGTTGGTGATTCCATTGAACTAACCTTCTATCGTGGTACTGATAAAAAAACTGCTACCGTTGAGCTGAGTAAGACAACGCAAGACTTAACAAATTAGAGTAATAATTACTGATTCTATGATTTAAATTTTAAAAGCACTAAGTTTACAATTACTTTAGTTCATAACTTTACATCACGATCAATAATATATCTGATATAATATGATTAAAGACTAATACAAGATAATAAGCTGAGAATAATACTCTCAGCCTATTTTTTAAGGAAGAAAATATGAAAGAAATTCTCACATTAATCGAAATCAGAAATATCTCTCCAAACCCATACCAACCTCGCATAGAATTTAATCAAGAAGAATTGAGGGAACTGGCGCAATCAATAAAAGAAAATGGCCTTATTCAACCAATTATTGTTAGAAAGTCTGATATATTCGGTTACGAATTAATTGCGGGAGAAAGACGATTAAAAGCCTCTAAATTAGCTGGATTTACAGAAATTCCTGCTATTATAAAAGAAATTTCTAATCGTGAGAGTATGCAATTAGCTATTATTGAAAATCTACAACGATCTGATTTAAATCCTATAGAAGAAGCTAAAGCATATCAACAATTACTAGAAAAAAACAATATGACTCATGAAGAGTTAGCACAATTTATGGGAAAATCTCGTCCATATATTACCAACTGTTTGAGATTGCTCAATCTTCCTGATACAATTTCTAAAGCTGTCGAAAAAGGAGATATCTCTCAAGGACACGCGCGTGTTCTTTTAACTTTGAAATACAGAAAAGAGCAAGAAGAATGGTATCAGAAAATTATTAAACAACATATTAGTGTCAGACAACTTGAAAAAACTCTAAAATCTCTAAAAAATAAAAGAAAAAAATCATCTCAGTCACGTAATTTATTTATAAAAAATAAAGAGGAAGAGCTTGAAAAACTATTAGGGGTTCCTGTCAAATTAACCTATTCCAAGACTGGAAAAGGGAGTTTACAATTATCATTTAATAATGAAAAAGAATTGAACAGAATTATCAACAACCTTAATTAGCTTGTTGATTTCTTTTTTATTTTTTCTTTGTTTTCCACAGGTTAAAGAACTAACTATTCCTGTCTACACACAACTTTAACTAGTTATTAACATCCTGTGGATAACTTTGATACACAATGTGGATTTAATCTATTCACACTGTGGAAAACTTATTTATTTTGTGTTAAAATAAGTAATGAATTATCCATAAAAAGGAACTTATTATGACAGAAAATGAAACCATTTTTTGGAATAGGATTCTGGATCTTGCAAAAAGTCAGCTTAAACAAGCAACTTACGAATTTTTTGTTTTGGATGCTAAACTTATCAAAGTTGAAAATCAAGTTGCAACTATTTACCTTGATCATATGAAAGAATTGTTTTGGGATAAAAATCTTAAACCTGTTATCTTAACAGCAGGTTTTGAAATTTTTAATGCTGAAATTTCTGTTGAATATGTTTTTGAAGATGATTTAATCACTCAAAATCAAGAATATAATCAAAATCAAGTAACATCTGTAATAGTAGCGCCAAAGTTGACACAAGTAAAATCAGACCTTAATCCAAAATATCACTTTGAAAACTTTATTCAAGGTGATGAAAATCGCTGGGCAGTTGCAGCCTCAATTGCAGTTGCCAATACACCAGGAACAACATATAATCCCCTCTTTATTTGGGGGGGTCCAGGTTTGGGAAAAACTCATTTATTAAATGCAATTGGAAATTCTGTTTTACAAGATAATCCAAATGCTCGTATCAGATATATTACTGCAGAAAATTTTATAAATGAATTTGTTGTTCATATTCGTTTAGATACAATGGATGAATTAAAAGAAAAGTTCCGTAATCTTGATGTTTTATTAATTGATGATATTCAATCTTTAGCCAAAAAGACATTATCAGGGACACAAGAAGAATTCTTTAACACCTTTAATGCATTACATAACAACAACAAGCAGATTGTTCTCACCAGTGACCGCACACCAGATCATTTAAATGATTTAGAACAACGCTTAGTCACGCGCTTTAAATGGGGACTAACTGTTAATATTACGCCACCTGATTTTGAAACACGAGTTGCTATTTTAACTAATAAAATTCAAGAGTATAGTTATACTTTTCCCCAAGATACAATTGAATACCTTGCTGGACAATTTGATTCTAATGTTCGTGACTTAGAAGGAGCATTAAAGGATATTAGTCTTGTTGCTAATTTTAAGCAAGTTGATGAAGTCACTGTTGATCTTGCTGCAGAAGCTATTCGAGCTCGTAAACAAGATTCGCCAAAAATGACCGTGATTCCTATTGAAGAAATTCAAAATCAAGTTGGAAAATTCTATGGCGTTACAATCAAAGAAATCAAGGCAACTAAACGAACACAAAATATCGTTTTAGCAAGGCAAATAGCTATGTTTCTAAGTCGTGAGTTGACAGATAACAGCTTGCCAAAGATAGGTAAAGAATTTGGTGGACGAGATCATTCTACCGTACTTCACGCCTATAATAAAATAAAGAATATTATTGAACAAGACGACAGTTTACGTATTGAAATAGAAACCATAAAAAATAAAATAAAATAAGACTTGTGGATAACTTATATAAAAATAAAAAAGTTATTAACAACTTATAAACATAGCTCTTGCCTTTACTAACCTAATTCAGTAGAAGTTTTCCACACTATACACAAGACCTACTACTACTACTAACTTAATACTTATAAAATAAAGGAGTTCTTCATGATAAAATTTTCAATCAATAAATCTTTATTCATCCAAGCACTAAATGCTACCAAACGTGCCATTAGTAGTAAAAATGCTATTCCAGTATTATCAACACTAAAAATTGAAGTTAATCAAAACGACATTACTTTAACAGGTTCTAATGGTCAAATTTCTATTGAAAATACTATTCCTATCTCAAATGAAAATGCAGGATTGTTAATAACCTCCACAGGTGCTGTTCTTTTAGAAGCAAACTTTTTTATTAATATCGTTTCTAGTCTTCCTGACATTACTTTAGATTTTGAAGAACTTGATCATCATCAAGTTCTTATTACTAGTGGAAAATCAGAAATTACATTGAAAGGAAAAGATGTTGATTTATATCCTCGACTTCAAGAAATTTCAACAGATACACCACTTGTTTTAGAAACAAAACTACTAAAAGAAATTATTTCTGAAACAGCTTTTGCAGCAAGCCTCCAAGAAAGTCGTCCTATTTTAACAGGTGTCCATATGGTTCTTACTAATAATAAAGAATTTAAAGCTGTCGCAACAGATTCACACCGTATGAGCCAACGAAAATTAACTTTAGAAAATGCAACAAATAACTTTGATGTGGTCATTCCAAGTAAATCACTTCGTGAGTTTTCAGCTGTATTTTCAGATAACATTGAAACAGTTGAAGTCTTTTTCTCAGCAAGTCAAATGCTTTTTAGAAGTGATTATATTAGTTTTTATACACGTTTACTTGAAGGAAACTATCCTGATACTGATAGACTATTATTAACCAATTTTGAAACTGAACTTGTATTCAATACAAATACTCTCCGCCAAGCTATGGAACGTGCACATCTGATCTCAAATGCTACTCAAAATGGTACAGTAAAACTCGAAATTTTAGATCAAACAGTTAGCACTTATGTGAATTCTCCTGAAGTTGGTAAAAGTAATGAAGAACTTGATGTCGTTGAAAAATCAGGTGATAATCTAACAATTAGTTTTAATCCAACCTATCTAATTGAATCGCTAAAAGCTCTTAAAAGCGAAACTGTAACTATACGCTTTATATCACCTGTTCGTCCATTTACTTTAACACCTCGTGAAAATGCTGATGACTTTATACAATTAATCACTCCAGTTCGTACAAATTAACTTGCTTTTAAGAAAAATTTAAGTGCTACCATATAAACTATCCTAAAACTTTTCTTTTTCATAAATCTCCAGAAAGACTTTCACTTTGTGAAGGTCTTTCTTTTGGCTTTCAGAGAGATGTGTTATAATTATTTATATTATGACACTCTATGTAATCGCTAATCCTCACGCGGGCAGTCACCAGGCACAGACTGTTGCTGAGCAGATAAAAAAATATTATACAACACAAGAAATTGCAGTTTTTTATACTCGTTATAAAGATGATGAAAAATATCAAGTAGAACAGATATTAAAAAAGTTTAAAGAAAAAGATAAAATAATCATCATTGGTGGCGATGGAACACTTTCAAAGTCTCTTTATCATCTTCCTCAAACAATTCCTTTTGCCTATTTTCCTGTTGGATCTGGAAACGATTTTGCGCGAGCACTTTCCTTACCTAGTTTGCAAGAAACACTTGATTTTATTGATAATAATAAAATAAAAGAAGTGACTTTTTATGAATATAATGATGGATTGATTGTTAATAGCCTTAATCTTGGTTTTGCTGCTTGGGTTGTTAATCAGGCGGCAGATTCTTCTTTAAAAAAAGCCCTTAATAATTTACATCTTGGAAAATTAACTTACATTATTGTTGCGATACTATCGCTTTTTAAGAATCCTTCAACAACCGTTACAATAAAAAGAGCAGATGGAACATCTAAAAAGCTAAAGGATTATTTTTTCTTTTCTCTTGCCAATAATACCTATTTTGGAGGTGGTATCATGATCTGGCCAACTGCTACTGCTTTAGAGAAATCTTTGGAAATCATCTATGGAAAAGGTAATTCATTTTATCATCGTTTTAAAATTTTACTATCTATAGTTTTTAAAAGACAAGAATTATCCAATCATCTTTATCATGAACAATTAGAAAATGTATCACTTGAATTTTCAAAAGATAACATTATTGAAATTGATGGTGAAATTATTACTGCTGAAAATTTGACTTTTACAAGTCAAAAACGTTACCTATATTTATAAAGGAGAAATAATGTATCAATTAGGAAGCCTTGTTGAAATGAAAAAACCACATGCATGTACTATAAAATCAACAGGGAAAAAAGCCAATGAATGGGAAATTGTTCGCTTAGGAGCAGATATAAAAATTCGTTGTACTAATTGTAATCATGTGGTTATGATGAGTCGTTATAACTTTGAACGAAAAATAAAAACGGTTAAGGGGAATCCTGCAACTTAAAAAGTTAATAAAAGTGTTATAAATAACAGGTTTGTATTAAGAGTATTTTCATGAAATACTCCCTTTTTATGATTAATTTTGCTATAATGGTCATGATTGAAATTTTTGAACGGAGACTTATAAAACATGGCTTTGACAGCAGGTATAGTTGGTTTACCAAATGTAGGAAAATCAACCCTTTTTAATGCAATTACAAAAGCGGGGGCAGAGGCTGCAAACTATCCTTTTGCAACTATTGATCCTAATGTTGGTATGGTAGAAGTGCCTGATGAACGACTACAAAAATTAACTGAGATGATTACTCCAAAGAAAACAGTACCGACAACATTTGAATTCACAGATATTGCGGGTATTGTTAAAGGAGCATCAAAAGGTGAAGGACTTGGAAATAAGTTTCTAGCTAATATTCGCGAAGTTGATGCTATTGTACATGTTGTACGTGCTTTTGATGACGAAAATGTTATGCGAGAGCAAGGGCGTGAGTCAGACTTCGTTGATCCAATTTCTGATATTGAAACCATCAATTTAGAGTTGATTTTAGCTGATTTAGAATCTATCAATAAACG
This sequence comes from uncultured Streptococcus sp., assembly GCA_964590305.1. Taxonomy (GTDB): domain Bacteria; phylum Bacillota; class Bacilli; order Lactobacillales; family Streptococcaceae; genus Streptococcus. The sequence continues at coordinate 881 of CAZPYI010000107.1, read as the reverse complement.
TTATGCGCGTGTTGAAAAAATAGCACGTACTCAAAAAGATAAAGATTCTATTCTTGAGTTTGCAGTTCTTGAAAAAATCAAACCAGTTCTTGAAGATGGAAAATCTGCACGAATTATTGAGTTTACTGAAGATGAGCAAAAAGTTGTCAAAGGACTCTTTCTTTTAACTACTAAGCCGATTCTGTATGTAGCAAATGTTGATGAGGATAGAGTTGCTGATCCAGATGACATTGATTATGTTCAACAAATTCGTGATTTTGCTATTAGTGAGAATGCAGAAGTTGTTGTCATCTCAGCACGTGCGGAAGAAGAAATTTCAGAACTTGATGATGAAGACAAAGCAGAATTTCTCGAAGCCATGGGGCTAGATGAGTCTGGTGTCGATAAATTAACACGGGCTGCTTATCATTTACTTGGACTGGCTACTTATTTTACTGCTGGTGAAAAAGAAGTTCGTGCATGGACATTTAAACGTGGAATAAAGGCTCCTCAAGCAGCGGGTATTATCCATTCGGATTTTGAAAAAGGATTCATTAGAGCGGTTACAATGAGCTATGATGACTTAATAAAGTATGGTAGTGAAAAAGCTGTTAAAGAAGCTGGCCGTTTACGCGAAGAAGGAAAAGAATATATTGTCCAAGACGGAGATATAATGGAATTTCGATTCAACGTCTGATTATAGAAAAAGTACAAATAAAAAGGTTGGAACAGCAATTCCAGCCCTTTTGATGTTTTGAAAGAAGGAAATATGGTAAAAATGATCGTTGGCTTGGGGAATCCAGGTACAAAGTATTCAAATACTAAACATAATCTAGGGTTTATGGCACTTGACGAAATTGTAAAGAATCTTGACATTACCTTTACAGAAGATAAAAATTTCA
>CAZPYI010000106.1:0-8435 GCA_964590305.1 uncultured Streptococcus sp. | reverse complement strand
CAGAGTAAACAGTACGAGTCTCGTATTCGTCCGCAAAACTTTGTCCAGAACCAGCAGATAGCGAAATATCGTCCAGAACTTCGATAGGAAAAAGCTGAATGACCTTACGCTCAGCCTCACGTTGAGTTTGAAGTAAGTCCTCCATATATTCCTCAGCTAGAACTTTGTTGAAGTCGTTGAGCTGCAGGAAATTGTTTACAATGTTGTACTCAGATTCGAAGTAAGTTACTGGCACTTCAAGAAGAGTAGCGAGAGCTGTGAGGTTTTTTTGATTTGGTTTTGCTCGACCAGATTCCCAGCTACTGTAAGATGAACGATTAATTTCAAGTATGTTTGCGATTTCGACCTGAGATAAGTTTTGTTTTTCTCTTCTTTGTTTGAGACGTAATCCAGAAAACATGGTATAATACTCCTGTGTTGTTTTATAAAACAACTAATTATATCCAAAAATTAAAAAAAAAGCAATGATTTTATTAGTTGTACGGATTTCGGTACTTTATGGTAAAATAATAATATATAATCTCAAGGAGTTGTTATGAGTATAAGTTACAGTCCGCTATGGAAAAAACTAGAAGAAAAGAATATTACAAGAACTGAATTGAGAGAATCCGTCAAACTGGCTTCCAGTACTTACTCCAAATTAATAAAGAATGAGAGTGTTACAACGGATACTTTGCTGAAAATTTCTTTGTACTTACAGTGTGATGTATCTGAATTAATAGAAAGTTTAGTTGATGAGGTCAAAAAGTAAAACGATATGACATATACTTTAAAAAAAGAGTTAGGCCAGGTATTTACGCCAAGTAATATTTCAAGGTTAATGGCCTTGTTTTTTCAGGGAAGGACGTATGATGAGATTCTCGATCCTGCTGCCGGGTCAGGCTCTCTTTTAGAGGCCTGTATGGATTTAATCGATAGAGAGACAAAATTAAGTGCGGTAGAAATTGATGAAGATTTAATTGATATTCTAATAGATAAAGGTTTCGATACCTCTTATATGAACTTTTTTGATTTTGACAGAAGAGTTGATGGAATCATAATGAATCCACCATATATACGCCAGGAGTTGCTGACGAGTGAAAATAATAAAGATATATTAAGAAAAAAAATTAAATTTAAAAATATAAATTCTAGGTCTAATCTATATCTTTATTTCTTGCTAAAAGGATTAGACGTAGTCAAAGAAGGTGGAAGAGTTGTCGCAATACTACCAAATACTTGGTTGAACTCAGAATATGGTGTTTCAGTTCAGAAACATATACTTAACAAATATTCGTTAGTGTCAGTAATTGATTTTGAAAAGAATGTCTTTAAGGGTGTTGATGTTGATGTTTCAATTTTTGTAATAGATAATATTCCTCCTTCTGATTTAACATCAACTGAATTCTATTATTTTGGAGATATTGATGTAAAAAAAATTAAAAGTTTGGATCAGGCAGAAGTTAAACAAAGTGTTTTACAAAATGAGATTTTAAATTTAGGATGGTCATTCTATAAGTTAAATAGTAATCAGTTTAAGTTTAGGAATCTACAACCACTTTCGACCTTCGCAAAATTAAATAGAGGATTAACAACTAATTACAATAAATTTTTTATTCGCAATTATGATGATTCTTTAGTTAAAAATTATCCTGATATGTTTAAAAAAATAGTAAACAAGCAAAATGAAATTGAAGGTATAAAAATAAGGCTGAATAGTTTAAAAAAAGTTGCCCTTGTTATACCCCATTCTGTTGAAAAATTACCTGATGAGATTTTATCGGAAATACTTGAGATAGAAAAAGAGGTAGTTCAGAATGAAAAACCCAAAACTCTCTATAGAAAGATGGTAGATAAGAAGCCATGGTATTTATTACAGGCGCCCCAAAAGAAATCTTTGATATTCAATTATATTATTAGAAATGATGTTCGTTTTATTTTAAATGATACATCAGCAATTGTAAAAGATAATTTCTATCAATTAATTTTTGAAGACAATCAAAAGGAATTATTCTATTTAGCTGTTTTAAATAGTTCTTTTTCAAGACATTTTATTGAAAATATAGGAAGAAGCTATGGAAGTGGATTATTGAAAATTCAAAAATATGAGTTGGAAAACCTACTTGTCTTAGACTATCGGAAGATATCGGATAAAGATTTTGATAGAATTGTTAGCTTATCACTAGAATTATTAACTAGATATTCACAGGATACTATTTCAAAAATTGATAAGGTTCTGTCAAATTATTATCTTAATGAGTGTGAAACTGGGATAAGTGATTTTTACAGTCGATTAGAGAAATTGATTAAAGGAAGACTAAATAATGAAAATTGATACGATAAGCCTATTCTCTGGAGGAGGGGGGTTGGATTTAGGATTTAAAAACTCCGGATTCAATATTGTTTATGCTATTGATATTGACAAAGCTGCTGTAGATAGTTACAGAGAGAATATTGATCCAAATATTTTACTAGAGGATTTATTTGAAATTGATTTAGCTACCTTACCAAAAGCTAAAGTGGTTATTGGTGGTCCTCCATGCCAATCATTTAGTTTGGTTGGAAAGCGTGATGTTCATGATAATAGATCCGATTTAGTTTGGAGATACTTGGAGATAATTAATCATGTGCAACCAGAATATTTTGTTTTTGAAAATGTCGTGGGATTGAAATCTGCCAAAACTCCTAAAGGAACAAAAGTAATTGAGGACCTAACTTCAGCTTTTGAACGAATAGGTTATACTATTAATATCGAAACCTTGAATGCAGCAGATTACGGAGTACCGCAAAGAAGAAAAAGGGTAATTATTGTCGGAAGTAGATATGGATTAAGGTTTAACTTTCCAAAACCAACTCATAATGAGGATGGTAGTTTGGGATTAAGTAAATGGGTGTCTGCTCAGGAAGCAATTGGAGATTTGGGTGAGGCGACTGTCGATGGCATTACAAAATACTGTACAGCAATTGAGAACTCGTACCAAGAATTGATGAGAGAAAAAAGCTTAGAGAGTGTGTCTCAGCATTACTATCCTCAAATGAGTGATTTAGATAAACAGATAATCTCATTTGTGAAACCCGGAGGGAATTACATGGATGTGCCTGACTTCGTTCCTTCAAATAGAATAAAGAAATTCAAAGAAACCGGTGGTAGAACAACCTGTTACGGAAGACTTTTGCCCTCAAAACCTGCTTATACAATAAATACTCATTTTAATAGACCAAATGTAGGATGTAATATCCATTATAAACAAGATAGATTGATTACTGTACGTGAGGCTCTACGTTTCCAAAGTTTTCCAGATACATATAAAATTATCTCTAAAACAAAAAGGGGTCTTCATACAGTAGTTGGTAATGCGGTACCACCTCTATTAGCAGAAGCTATAGCAAAACAGTTGAAAAAGTACATTCTTTATAATAATTAGAAATAAGAGAGTAACTATGGTCAATTACAATATTAATCATACAGATGACGAAGTGGGTGCCTTTCATCCCATTTGTAAAAGTGCATTACAGAAGGCATTAGAAGAATTGGGATTAGATGATAATTACCAAGTGATACACCATTACCCAATAGGACAAATAGTTCCTGATTTTGTAATTTTAAATAAAAGCACTGATAAAATTTTGTTAATAATAGAAGTAAAAAGGAAGCCATCACAAGTAAAAAGTACAAGATATAAGGATCAAGCTCGTTCTTATATTCTTGAGGCTGGTTCACCGAAATTGGAGACACCATACTATGTTTTAACTAATTTAGAAGTTACTAACTTTTTCAAGTATGATCCTAATAGGACTTCCGTTAATAAACAGATGCTTGCTCCTAGTCCAATGGAATCAGGATATTTTAATAGGACATTTTCTTTTACTGATTTAGTTGAAAATTTCAAGATATGTATTTCTACAGCGAAATCAGATTCAGGAAGATTTCTTTGGGGGTATGGTGATATCGTTGAAGTTCTTGCGAGATATGATTTGGATTTTGATAATTGGCATACCGCATTTACAGTAGTTGGATATGAATTCATTCGCTCAGTACTATCAAATAGTCAAAATTTAAGATGGAGACCAGCAACTTATTACCAGAATAATCCCAGAATGCTACAAAACATAATAGGAACGGTTAATTTTACTACTTTAACTTCTCCAGATATTATTAAAAAAAATGATGTATGGGAGCAATCTTTTCTTGATGGAGTAGTCAAATTGGCTAGCAATTCAGCTGATGCGGATGAATTGACCAGTGCTGTACACGAGTATTTAGTTAAAAAGAAATCGCATTTAGGAGTTGTTCCTACGGATTTAGAACTTGCAACAGCATTAGTAGCACTAACCATAGATAGAGATAAATTTACTGCTAATGATATTGTATGTGATCCAGCAGCAGGAGGTGGGAATCTAATAGCTGCGCTAATCGAATATTTTAATGAGGTAGAACCTAAACAAATTAAAGTTAACGATATCTCAGATGATTTAAGTCACTTATTGAGCTTAAGACTAGGTCTACGTTTTCCAAAATCTATTTCACCTGACAACTCTCCCAAAATTAATAATCAAAATATAATTGATTTACCAGAAGACTATTTTTCTGATGTTTCCTTTGTACTCTTAAATCCACCATATTTATCTGGTGTTGCTAATCCTAAAGAGATAAAAAATGTTCTAAACAGAATAAGACAAAATTTTAGGATCAAACCAATAACAGGTGTGGGCCAGGTACCGTTAGAAGGGCCTTTCCTTGAGTACCTACTAGAAAAAATTGAAAATGGAACCGCAGTTGGGGTGATTTTACCTAAATCTCATCTATTTGGATTAGGAAAAGAATCGGCAGCTATCAGGAAGTTATTAATTGAAAAATTTGGATTGACTAAAATTTTTCTTTATCCTAGAGATAACCTATTCAACGATGTTATTAAGGAAACTGTAATATTGGTCGGTGAAAAAGGTAATACTACAGATGATGTAGTTTTGATTCAAACCACTCATAAGGTTTCAGATATTAATATTAATGATTTATCAGAACTGAAGAAGTCTGATGTGTTGGATATTAGAAATATTTCTAGAACTAAGCTTAATTTGTCAGTAGATGATGGGTGGAGAACTTTCCTTAGTGATTTTGATATTCCTTATGAAATTAGTAAGGATATAAAGAACTCAAAAGGATTTCCGAATCTATATCGTGGAAAAGCTGGTAATAAGGGAGCTACAGATGTTCTTTTTATTACGAAACATCCACAGTGGGATAAAGTAAAAGGAATTGTTCCACAATCATGGTTGGTAGATGCAATTGAAAATACTAATGATATTAATGAAAAATTTAAGTACATCAATGATTTAAAATTGAAGTGCCTAGCACCTCCAGAGAATGCTTTTCAAGTAGGAACTACAGAAAATCAGTTGTTAGAAAAGATAATAACTACAATTCAAGTCCATTCTAGTTCTAATAAGCAAGGGAAGCAACTGAAAAAAACAAAAACAATTTCTGATATAATTAAAATTATCAGGAGTGATTCATCAAAAATAGTTCCAGCAGGAAGTTTAATAATACCTAGAAATCTTAGAAAAACTTTTAAAGCTTATATCTGTAAAAAACCAGTTGTTGTTAGTACAAACTTTTTTGTAATAGAGAAGCAAAGAGATTATGATATGGAACTTATATATTCCTGGCTTTTTTCAGTTTTTGGGCAGATACAACTTGAATTTTTCTCAAAACCTCAAGAAGGCGCAAGAAAAAGTGAAAAATTTGCTTTTACTCCAGTATTAATTCCTGATATTGATAATTTTCCAGGCACGGATGATACAAGTAGAACTTTTTATGATTTCGGTATAGCTAACGATAATGATAGAGAATGGGCAAAGCTACTTGAAATTAACTTTGATAAACTTTCTCTGTATAATGAAGCTATTTATGATTTAATAATGCAAAGAAATCCCTGATTTAGGATTATATCTACTACAGAAGATGGAAGAAAACTGAAAATAGAGGTGAGTTAACCTCTATTTTTTAGAGAATGATGTTGTTTTATGATACAACAAACAATTGAGGTAAATAATGCCGATTACTGAATTTATTAAAAGAAAATTTTCTGAACGAATTAAATCAGATATCCATAGTGATATTTTTGTAACCATAAAAAACAGGGCAGCCCAAAGTGATGAGAATTGGGAAGTGGTTTCAAGAGAGCTTCCCAAATTTAAATCGATAAAGGCAATACCGTATCAGATAGACTTTAAAACCATTCGAATCTTAGTTAATGTAACTTCAACCACATATTTTGAATTTATTAATGATCAGGTTGTTGAACAACGAAATGTAGATTGGTGTCATACGATTGAGTATGAACTTCATTTTGAAGAAGAAGTAAGATTGACATTTATCAATATTGGTAAATTGCGTTCAGTAGAATTTGATCCAGAAAAACAGTTGGACAGTACCTTGTTACCATATATGTACAATCACCAATACGAACAAGAAGCAGAATTATTCCTTGAAACTTTCTATTCAGACTTTTTGAAAGAACCAAGTCCAATTGACCCATTAGTTGCTATAAATAAGCTCAATTTAACGTTACTTGATTATTCTCTAAGTCCAGATGGAAGCGTACGGGGTCAGAGTCACTTTAGGTCAGGAATTACTCGTATCTATGACCAGAAGTATAAATCATATAAGTATATTGATGTTGATCCAGGCTTAGTCATATATGATTCTGGTAAGTATGTAAAAGGGAATAAGAATATCACTTTGATACATGAGGCTTATCACCATTATCGCCATAAACCACATATTGTTATGAAAGAATATCTACTCTCTCAAGATGATTATTTAACTGGAGGAGAGGACTTCAGACAGGCTAGAAAATGGATTGAAGAACAAGGTAGAGTAATTCCACCTCGAATTTTAATGCCAAAAAGCACATTTTGTAGTAAGGCTGCTGAAATTATTGTGAAACTGAGTACGAAGAAGAGACTGACTGGAATGCTTGACATATTTCAGAGTACAATCGAGGAACTGGCAGACTTTTTCAATGTATCCAAGCAGTCTGCTAGAGTTAGGTTGATTGAATTAGGCTTCAATGAAGCTAAAGGAGTGCTGGAATATGTTGATGGTAGATATATTAACAACTATACCTTTGACGCTGAAAAAGTTGGACGGAACCAGACATTAACCATTTCCGAGCAACAAATGTTTGAGTTATATGTCTCAGATAGTGAATTTCGAGATTTGATTGATTCTAAACGCTATATCTATTTGGATGGTCATGTAGTTGTTAATAGTCCAGAAGTAGTGTGGCATTTCATAAAATACCCTTTTATATCACCAGCAGCTCTCGAGAAGCTCGATGAGTATGCGATAATATTTGATGTTAAGCGCAGGGAATATGAGGAAGTTGGGTTTGAAGAAGATTTTACTTTATACCTGCTACATCCTAGTTCTTATAAATTTGAGATTTCCTACAAACATGGTATTGAGCATGCGTTAGATGAGAGAAAACTTGAAGCCGAAAATGAGCAACGAAATCGTGAATTTGCACTGTTTCGACAACTGCCGAACGACTTCACTGAGGCAATGAATAAGGTAAAGGATTACCAAGATGAAACTTTTCCAAAAATAGCAGAGGCAGTTAATTCAAGTGAATCAACTATTAAAAGGTTATTCAAAGGTACTGGCGGTACTTTACAGCTATTTGTTCTAGTTTTGGTATATCTTGAACTACCTGATTTTATTAATCAGTATCTTTTATCTCTATCAAGTTACAAGATAAAAAATGGCGATAATGAAGATATGGCCTACCAGTACATTCTCAACCATTTTCAAGGACAATCTGTAGCAGCAGCAAAACTTTTCTTAACAAAAAGAGGAATTTCTACGAAGTAATCGTGTCATGATGTTGACACGATTTTTCTACTATACAGAGGAAAATTTATGAATTTTTGTTTGAAATCGCTAAATAGCAAGGTTTTGACCGTGTCAGAACCTTGCTATTTTCTTTTTTATTTTCCATGAGATACTAGACTAAAAGTAATCTCATACCTTGATTTGCTACTGATCATAGCGAACCTCAAAGTCATGGTGTGAGAGTGCACAGTCAGTCTGTGAGGTTAGCTGACCGATAACATAGAGGAAAGTAACTATGCGGTCAAGAATATTTTTTTGCATGCCTTGATTTGTCATGTGTGCTTTCGGTATTAACTGGGAAGCCAATTTATCATGACAATCAATATCAACTTTTTCAACTACTGCCAAACTCAATCTTCATCAACTGGAGTACAACCAACTGAAAGTGAAGTACTAGCACCCATGTTTGTGCAGGATTATTACATGGATTCACGCCATTCAGGTTTGCTACGTGGTACGTTTCGTCAATGTCGTATTATGAGTATTCCAATATTAACTGCATTTGTTCCAGTCGCAGAAGAGGACTATGAACAGATGGTCTGGTGGTACAATAACTCAG
>CAZPYI010000105.1:0-8436 GCA_964590305.1 uncultured Streptococcus sp. | reverse complement strand
TCTTGTGCTAATGTTGTTTGGAGTTGTTCAAGTTGTGTTTTTCTAGATTCTGGATCTAAGTTAGAAATTTCTGCATTCAATTGTTTAACAACTTCTGGATTGTTATAACCATTATGGATAAAGTTATTGTCTCCAAAGAATGGACTCAAGTAGTTATCTGCATCAGAGAAGTCAGGGAACCAACCTAATTGGTAAATTGGGTAAGAACCATTAGAATCATCAGTAATGATACGTTCTTTTGCATAAACTGACCATTCTGTTTGAGAAATAGTTACTTTAAACAAGCCTGAATCTTCAAGTTGTTGTTTAACAGCTGCATATTCATCTGGTGAAGAAGAACCATAGTGATCTCCATTATATTGAATATTAAGTTCAACAGGAGTTGAAATCCCTGCATCTGTCAAAGCTGCTTTTGCTTTATCTAAGTCTGGGCCACCTTTACCATCACCATATGCTGCTTCTAAAGCTGGTGTGTAGCCATTAAATGAAGATGGAACGAAAGAATAAGCTGGTGTATACATACCTTTGTAGACATTATCAGAAATCTCTTGACGATCAATTATGTTGGCAACGGCTTTTCTTACAGCTAATGCTTTATTAGCATCTGCATCTTCAGTAGCAGTTCCGAAAGGTTGGATTGCGAAGTTGAACACCATGTAACGGAGTTCTCCACCAGGTCCTTCATAAACTTTAACGTTATCTTTCGTTTCAAGATCAGCTACGTCAGTTGCAGTCAATGAACGGTAAGCTACGTCGATGGTGTTATTTTGGATATCTAGCTTCAAGTTTGATGCGTCAGCATAATATTTGACTTGGTAATTGTCTGATTTTGCTGCTCCATAGATACCAGCATAATCTGCATTTTTCTTATATGAAATGGTATCGTTCTTAGAATAAGAATCAATTACTAATGGACCTGCAAAAGCATTGGCAGCCACAATATCATCATCAGATGTCAAGTCATCTGCAGAAAAGACCTCTTCGTCTACGATTGGGCCTGCAGGAGTTGCCATAACTTGTTCCCAGAGAACGTTGTTTGCAGTTTTTAATTTAAAGACTACAGTCAAGTCATCTTTAGCAGTAGCAGATTCCATATCTGATAATAATGATGATGGTCCATTACCTAAATCGTTTCCGTTTTCACCAATTGTCACAACACGATTATAAGAAAACGCTACATCAGAGGCTGTCAAATCATGACCATTAGCAAATTTCAAGCCAGATTTGATTTTAACTGTATACTCTGTTCCATCTGCAGAAAACTCTCCTTGACCATCTGCCACATCTGGCTCAGGTGTCGTTGACCCATATGCAAAATTATAAAGGAACGGATAGACATTATTTTCAACTGCGAAGGATCCATTATCATAAGAGCCAGCTGGATCAATCGTGATAATTTTATCAGTTGTTCCAATGACAACTGCATCTTTAGCTGAACCAGAACCTGAAGATGAGCCTCCACTTCCACATGCTGTAAGCACTAAGGCTGACGCTAAAGTTAGCCCTGCAACAACAAACTTAAATCTTTTATCCATAAAATTTTTCCTGTAACTACTCATAGTAGTCCCCTTTCTTTCTCATCCATCTCGTGTATTTAATAAAGAAAAACAGTTGCACCTATGAATGATACAATAATTATACCACAAAATTATTCATTTGAAACCGTTCTATAAGTCCACTATTGCTATTATTAATTTTTATAGCCCGTAAATCCTTTATTATCAAGGGTTACACAGATGTAATAAAACATAACATTTTTATTGTATTTCATATTCAGTTATTTTTTGAAAATCAAGAATATTTGCAATTTCACAAAAAAATCTCATCTCTCTTTAAGCATGAAGTCTTTTGGAGCGATTTAATATAAAAAAACCTGCCAAATTCTTGGCAAGTTTTAAATTGTAAACGATGATAAATTTTCAAAGTTGCATTTATAGAGATAATAAATTATTTCTCTTTACGTAACATACCAAAAAGTACGCCTGATACAACGGCTCCAATTAAGATAGCAATGAGATAAATAATCCAATTACTTGTGAGAGCGAAAACGAAGATACCACCATGAGGAGCCATAAGTTTAATACCAAAGGCACCTACCAGTGCACCTGTGAGCGCAGATCCAACCATGAAACTTGGAATAGCACGTGCGGGATCAGCAGCTCCAAATGGGATTGCTCCCTCTGTGATGAATGAAAGGCCCATAACAATGTTTGTGATACCTGAATCGCGTTCTTCTTGAGTAAATTTATTTTTGAAAAGAACTGTTGCAACAAATACTGCAAGAGGAGGAACCATTCCGGCTGCCATAACTGAAGCCATAACGATTGAACCGCCACTTTCAAGAGTTGCTGCTGTCAAAGTACTTGTACCGAAAACGTAAGCAGCCTTGTTAACAGGTCCACCCATATCAACGGCCATCATAGCGCCAACAAGAAGTCCAAGAAGGACAGCTGAACTACCTGATAAGTTAGAAAGGAAACTATAGAGTGCTGTGTTGATACTTGCCATTGGAATGTTGACAAATAACATCAAGAATCCTGTAACACCAACGCCTAGAAGCGGTAAGAGAAGAATTGATTTGACACCCTCAAGAGAGCGAGGCATAAAGGCAAGAACTTTTTTAAGCAGTTGAATAACTGCACCAGCAAGGAAACCACCTACTAGAGCTCCAAGGAAACCTGAAGAAATTCCAGTCAATGCTAATGAAGATTCCCCACCAGCAGCGAAAGCAACTTTCCCGATAGCCAAACCATTTGAAGCAATATAACCAGCTGCAAATCCAGAAACAAGACCAGGTTTACCAGCAATTGAGTAAGCGATATAGCCTGCTAAAACAGGTAACATAAAGCTAAATGCTGCACCACCTACTGATTTGAATAGGGCTGCTAACTCGTTATATGAACCAAGGTTAGCTAGCTGATCACTTGGAACACCAAGTGATTGGTCAATCAAGAATGCGATAGCAATCATGATACCACCACCGATAACGAATGGAAGCATTTGTGATACGCCACTCATAAGGTGTTTGTAGAACGCACCACCTAGACTAAGTTTTTCGCCTGAATCTTCTGAATCACTCGAGTCACCAGATGCAACATAATTTTTCGCTTGACCATCTAGAATGATATCAATTAATTCTTCTGATTTTTTGATACCATCAGCAACTGGTCGTGATACTAAAGGTTTTCCATTGAATCGTTGCATTTCAACTGCTTTATCAGCCGCAATGATAACACCTTTAGCACGTTTGATTTCATTAGCAGTTAAGCGATTCCCGACACCAGATGCGCCATTAGTTTCAACACGAACAGTCACACCCATTTCTTGACCTTTTTTGATTAGTGCTTCTTCAGCCATGTAAGTGTGTGCAATACCTGTAGTACAAGCTGTTACAGCAACAATAAGTGGTTGATCTTCTGGAGTCGGAGCAGTTTTAGCTACTTGAGCTTCTTTGTTTTCTTCCTCAGTGTCATCAAAAGTCGCAATGACTTGATTAGCAGTGCTCACTTTGCGTAATTTGTCTGCAAAACCATCTTTAAGAAGGTATTTTGATAATTCCGCAAGTGCTGCCAAGTGAGTATCATTGGCACCATCTGGAGCTGCAATCATGAAGAAAAGGTCCGTTGGCTGACCATCTAATGATTGATAATCAACACCAGAGGTAGATTTCGCAAATAGTACTGTTGCTTCTTTAACAGCAGCATTTTTGCTGTGTGGCATTGCAATCCCATCACCTAAACCAGTTGAGGTTTGAGCTTCGCGATTCATGATACCTTCTTTAAAAGTATCAAAATCAGTCACAATACCATTATTCACTAAGCTCGTAACCATTTCATCAATGGCTGCTTCTTTAGTTGTTGCCTTTAAATCAAGAATCATCACTTCTTTTCTGAGCAAGTCTTGAATTTTCATAGTTTTTCTACCTCTACTTTTTCATAAGTTTCTTTTATAAAGTCGGCGGTTGCCAAGTCATCTGAGAATGTTGTTGCCGTTCCACAAGCCACACCCCATTTTAGTGCTTCTACTGGATCACCAGACTTCACATAGTAACCTGTAAATCCAGCTACCATTGAATCACCTGCTCCAACAGAGTTTTTAACATTTCCCTTAATGGGTTTTGCAAAATATGTCGCATCCGTTGTTACTAAAAGAGCACCATCACCTGCCATTGAAATAATGACATTTTGAGCTCCCTTTGCAAGAACTTCGCGTGCATATTTTTCAATATCTTTTATGCTATCAAGTTTGACATTGAAAATTTCCGCTAATTCATGATTATTAGGCTTCACAAGAAGTGGTTGGTAGGCAAGAGAATCCAAGAGTGTTTGTCCCTCAAAGTCACAAACAACCGCTGCTCCAACTTCTTTTGCAATCGGAATCAAAGTATTATAGACTTGATTTCCAAGTTTACTTGGTGCAGAACCAGAAAATATGACTGTATCTTTTTCAGTCAATCCCGAAAGAATTCCTTCAAGCTCCTCCAAATTCTCTTTGGATATTGTTGGACCAGTACCGTTGATTTCAGTTTCTTGGATAGATTTGATTTTAACATTGATACGAGTGTCTTCAGAAACTCCAACAAATTTAGTAGCAATCTTTTCCTCGACTAAACTATCTTCAATAAAACGACCTGTGAAGCCACCTATAAATCCTGTTGCGGTATTTTCAATGCCTAATCTTTTTAAGACACGACTGACATTGACTCCTTTCCCACCAGCGTACTTATCATCACTATCCATTCGATTTACGCTACCAATTACTAAGGAATTGATATGAACGATAAAGTCGATAGAAGGGTTAAGTGTTACTGTATAAATCATACTTCAATTACCTTCGTTTTTTCTTTTATAATTTTTATAAGGTTTCCATTAGACACATTTGTTATGATGTCTACATCATCAATCTTGCCAAATTTTGCAAATGAAACCTGACCAATTTTTGAAGAATCCATCAAAACATATGTTTTTTTTGCATTCTCTATTACGGTTTTCTTAATTACTGCTTCTTCAATATCAGGAGTCGTCAAAAAATCACTGTCAACACCATTTATTCCCAAAAATGCTTTGTCAAAATTCAACTGTCGAATCTGCTCAACAGCAATATTTCCAATGCTAGCATCTGTTGAATTCTTTACAAGACCACCTATAATGATAGTCTTAATATTCCTCTCAACAAGCTTACTGGCATGATGAATAGAATTTGTAACAACCGTCAAATTGTCTTGAGTCAATTGCTCCAATAATAACTCATTCGTTGTTCCTGCATCAATAAAGATAACATCATTATCAGAGATAAACGAAGCAGCTTTTTGAGCAATTTGTGCTTTTTCTTGAATGTTTTTGATAGATTTTTGCTGATTCGTCAGTTCCTCTTGGAGTGACCTTGGAAGCTCTGCTCCACCATGAACACGTCGGAGTTTCTGTTCACTCTCCAGTTCGTCTAAATCCCTTCTAACAGTTGATTCAGATGTATTAAGAGCAATCACCAGAGCGTCCAAAGCGACAAAATTATCTTGAGAAATTTTTTCCATGATAATCTGTTTACGTTTGGATTTTAAAATATTACCTACCTCCTTTAGAAATCGTTTACATTTCTATTATAACTACTATTTTTAAAATGTCAAGCATTTTCTACCACATTCTTTCATTTTCTATCATTTTATGAAGTTTGAGTCCTTGTTGTAAAAATTACAACTTTTCTGCTCCATAAAAAACTAAAACAGCTCTGTACTTATCGCCTACAGAGCTGTTTTTTTATTTTAATAACGATGTCGAGTGAATTAACCTGTTATCACGTTCTGGATAACTATAGTTAATTGCTTGGTTAACTGCTATAGGAGCCTCACCAAAACCAGTAGCAATTAAGTCGACCTTCCCATCATACTCTGCGGCATCTCCTATTGCATAGACACCAGGTAAACTCGTTTCGAAAACTGGTGACACATTAATGCTCGAACGCTTATAATCAATGTTCCAGTTTTTAAGGTTCTTATTTGACGTTGAGAAACCGAAGCTAACAATTAAACTATCAAGTGGTAACTCAAGAACGTCATCAGATTTTACTTTTTGAATAGATAGACTAGTAGCAAAATCACCTTCACCTTTTATTTCCAATGGAATATATGGTGTTAGAATATTTACCTCAGATTTTTCCAAGAGTTCAACACTATGTTCATGAGCACGAAAAGCCTCTCTTCTATGAACAATTGACACACTATTAGCTACTTTTTCAAGATGTAAAGCCCAGTCTACAGCGGAATCTCCACCTCCACAAATGACAACATTTTTGCCAGTAAATTGATCTAGCTTATGTACATTGTAAAAAAGATTATGGTCAGCATACTTTTCTTCATTTTCTACCCCTAATGGACGTGGCGAAAATGCTCCGTTTCCACAGGCAATAATGATAGTTTTTGAAAAATGCTGTCCTTTTGTCGTCTCAATAGTGAAAACATCATTTTCTTTCTCAAATGTTTTTACTTCTTCTTTGAGACAAATTTTTGTTCGATCTTCAAAACGCATAACTTGTTCAATAAGATTTTCAACTAGGTCTCCAGCTGGAATAGCTGGAAAACCCGCAACATCATATATAATTTTTTCAGGATACAAGACTGCCGGTTGCCCACCAAGTTCTGATAGACTTTCAATAATTTTAACAGTCATTCCCCGAAGACTAGCATAAAAAGCAGTAAAGAGACCAACTGGACCTCCACCAATAATAGTAATATCATATATTTCTTGATCTTTAGACATGATTCTCCTCAAATACAAATAGATATAACAATGACACTCGCACATCTAACTTCATCATACAATTCATTCTGTTAGTTCAGCTGAGATTTTTTTAAAGATTATCTTTTCTTCCTCAGAAAAGTTGTACTTCTCAAGTAAATCTGGCCGTTTTTCCAATGTTTTTCGTAAGCTCTGTTCTATCCGCCAAAGACGAATATTCTCATGGTGTCCGCTCATAAGCACTTGTGGAACTTCCATCCCTTTGTAGCTAAAAGGACGTGTGTATTGCGGATATTCTAATAGACCCGATGAAAAAGAATCGTCTTGATGACTTGATTCCTTTCCTAGAACTTCCGGAATGAGGCGGACAGTGGCATCTATCACAGTCATTGCTGCTAATTCACCACCTGTTAAGACAAAATCTCCGAGTGAAATTTCATCAGTCACTAAAGTTTTAATACGCTCATCATAGCCTTCATAATGTCCACAAATAAAAATTAACTCATCCTCTTGTGCCAATTCGTTAGCATACTCTTGATTAAAAGTTCTTCCAGCAGGATCTAATAAAATAACTCTCGGATTTTTCTTCTCAATTTTCTCAATGGTGTCAAAGATCGGCTGGGCTCTCAAGAGCATTCCCTGTCCACCACCATACGGCTCATCATCTACATGACGTGCTTTTTCGGCATTTTCACGAAAATTATGATAGAAAATATTAATTAGTCCTTTTTCTTTTGCTTTCCCAACAATTGAATGTTCAAGTGGAGAAAACATTTCTGGAAAAAGAGATAATATATCAATTTTCATCATCTAATCCTTCTAAAATTTCGACATCTACTCGATTTTTTTCAATGTCAACATTTAGGATTACAGAGGGAATATAGGGTAAAAGCAAGTCGCGTTTTCCTTTACGATTAACAACCCAAACATCGTTTGCTCCCGGTTGTAGAATTTCTTTTATCCTTCCAATTAGTGTACCATCTTCATAAACATCAAGTCCAATGATTTCATGATAATAATACTCCCCTTCACTCAAATCAGTCAAATAATCTTCAGCTACTTTCAAAGAAAAACCTTTGAATTTTTCAACATCATTGATATGATAGAATCCTTTGAATTTTATAATATCAAAATTCTTTTGTTTGCGATGACTAGCAATCTCAACATCCATTACAAGATGATCTTTATCATCATAAAGTGCTAATTTCATTCCTTTTTTAAAACGCTCATCAGCAAAATCTGTTACACTGAGTACACGAATCTCACCTTGCAATCCTTGCGTATTCACAATTTTTCCGACATTAAAGTAATTCATATTTGCTCCATTTAAACTTACTAAACTCAATCTTTATTATTTTACCATGATGATATTGAAAAAACCAGTCATAAAAATGACATAGATGAGTTGTAAAACTTTGTTTTTCTTGCTACTCCCAGTCAACAAGAATCAAATTTCTTCAAAAAGAAAAAAGTAACCGAAACGATTACTTTTCTCCCTTCTCATCAATGACGAGTCTCACTTTTTTCCCTTGAGTTGGTACCGAATAGACAATCGATCTTATCGCTGTAATAGTTCGACCTTTTTTACCGATAATACGACCGATATCTTGTGCATCCAAGTCAAGATAATATTCTAAAAACTCAGGTGTATCTTTTATTCTAATAGAAAGATTGTCAGGTTGTGAAATCAAAGGTCTCACAATAG
>CAZPYI010000104.1:0-8620 GCA_964590305.1 uncultured Streptococcus sp. | reverse complement strand
ATAAAAAAACGTTTGGTTGCCCAAATCGTTTTTTATTATTGTGCAAGCATGACACGAAGTCCTTGGTCAATTTTTTCTGCGGTTTTACGCCCTTCACGAATTCCCCAGATAACAAGACTTGGTCCGCGACGCGCATCACCAGCTACAAATACTCGATCATTGTTAGTTGAATAATCATCATAGATACTGTCAATGCCAAATTGATCAAAAAGCGATGTTTCTGCACCTGTGAAGCCCATAGCTAGTAAAACTAGATCAGCTTTAATAATTTTTTCTGTGCCTTCTACTGGCTTGAATCCAGGCCCAACCTTAACTGTTTTAGCAGCAATGACTTGACCACGTTCAGCACCAATAAACTCAGTTGTTGACGTTGCATAAGAAGATAACTCTGTGTCTTGAACAAACTTCGCTTCCGCTTGACCGTATCCAATACGATCAATCATTGGATATTGTGGCCAAGGATTTGTTGGAAGACGGTCATCTGGTAGTTTTGGTGTGATTTCAAGCTGTTTAACACTTGCAGCACCTAGACGGACAGCCGTTCCAATACAGTCATTCCCTGTATCACCACCACCGATGACGAGAACATTTTTACCTTCTAAAATGCGACCCAATTTCTTATCTGGAGAAGCTAGTACATTCTTGGTGATTTCTGTTAAAAAATCAACTGCAAAACGAACACCTGCTAAATGGCGACCTGGCACATCCAAATCACGTGGAACACTGGCTCCAGTAGCTAATATCACGCGGTCATACGTTGTTTGAAGTTCTTCTGCAGTAATATCTCGTCCAATTTCAGTGTTTGCAACAAAGTTAATACCAAGCTTAGCCATCACGTCAATACGACGTTGAACAATATCTTTATCCAACTTCATATTCGGAATACCATACATGAGTAGGCCACCAAAACGATCGCTACGTTCATACACTGTAACTGTATGACCAAGACAATTGAGACGCCAAGCTGCAGAGAGACCCGCAGGCCCTGAACCAACAACTGCTACTTTAAAGCCTGTTCTAAAACTTGGACGGCCAGAATCTTCAACCCAGCCATTTTCAAAAGCCGTATCAATGATAAAGCGTTCGTTATCATGAATCGTGACACCTGAACCATTCAATCCTTCAGTACAGCCTTTTTCACAAGGTGCAGGACAGACACGTCCAGTCATTTCAGGGAGGGGATTAGTACGTGCTAAACGTTCATAGGCACGCTTGAAATCTCCCTTGTAAACTAAATCATTCCATTCAGGGATTAGATTATCATTGGGACAACCAGATACTGCACGCCCACCTCCATAAAAGGAACCAGTGTGACAGAATGGAATCCCACAAGCCATACAACGCGCGGCTTGCTCTTGTCTTTCATCCTCAGATAGAGGAACTTGTAATTCTTCAAAGTCCAAAATGCGCTCGGCAACAGGACGATATGGGTTGTCTTTTCGTTCATATTTCAAAAAACCATACGGATTTGCCATTTTACTTTCCTCCTGCTACTGTTTCGAGAAGTTCTTCCTTCTCAGCCGCTGTCTCAGCTCCGCCTGTGGCAACCTCAAATGTATGAAGTTCAAGCTCATCACCTGTCAAACCACGCTCTGAAAGTGCATGTTCAATCAAATTAATTTCATGGAATTCTGATGGGTAAACTTTGACGAACTTGCCAACTTCATTTGCCCAATTATCCAGTAACCTTTTTGCTTTAGCACTTCCAGTGTAATCATAATGCTTTTGAATCATGTCAACTAAGACATCATCTCCACGTGTTTCACCAACTTTGAAAATGTCAACCATTTCCATGTTTACTTTCTCAGCAAAGTCGCCTGCACTGTCATAAACATATGCAACACCACCACTCATACCAGCAGCAAAGTTACGTCCAGTTGTACCTAAGATTACTGCAACACCACCAGTCATGTATTCACAACCGTGTGCACCGACACCCTCGACAACCACATTAGCTCCTGAGTTACGGACACAGAAACGTTCGCCTGCTCGACCAGCAAAGTAAGCTTCACCATTGACAGCACCAAATAAGGAAACATTCCCGACAATTGGAGAATTTTCAACATCATAAGCAGCATCATGTGGTGGTTTTACAATTAAACGACCACCTGACATCGATTTTGCGATATAGTCATTAGCTTCACCAATCAGAGTTAATTCCATACCTTGAGTGATATAACTTGCAAAACTTTGACCAGCAATACCAGTGTATTGATATTTAATTAAGCCTGGTTCAACCTTGTCATTACCATAGCGCTCTGCCATCCAACCTGCCATACGTGCACCAACAGCACGTTGCACATTGTTGATATCTTCTTTAATTGTAACACTTTGACCATTGTCGATAGCGGCCGTTGCGAAACCATCAAGTTCTTTCCATTTACGAACTTCTTCGAAAGGATCTTCCATTTTACGTTCAATTGGATAACTGGAACCAATAACACGAGAGAAATCAAGTGATTTTGCTTTACCATTTGGGATGAATTTGGACTTCAAAATTTCAGAATGCCCAACCATCTCATCAACTGAGCGGAAGCCTAATTCTGACATGTATTCACGCAATTCTTCTGCCATAAACATCATCATGTTGACAACATGCTCAGGTTTACCTGCAAAATGCTTACGTAGTTCAGGATTTTGCGTTGCTACACCAACAGGACATGTGTTCAATGAACACACACGCATCATGACACAACCGACTGATACTAAAGCTAGACTGGCAAATGAGTATTCCTCTGCCCCTAAGAGTGTTGCAATTGCAATATCTCGTCCAGTCATCAGTTTACCATCTGTTTCAAGTGTCATCCGTTGACGAAGTCGATTAATTGAGAGCGTTTGGTGAGCTTCAGCAAGCCCCATTTCCCATGGAAGACCCGCATCACGAACAGAATTACGAGGAGAAGCACCTGTCCCACCATCATATCCAGAAATAACAACCTTGTCAGCACCAGCCTTGACACAACCTGTGGCAATGGTACCAACTCCAGTACTTGAAACCAATTTTACATTGATTTTAGCATACGGGTTAATAGCTTTCAAATCATAAATTAATTGCGCCAAATCCTCAATGGAGTAAATATCATGATGAGGTGGTGGTGAAATCAAACGAACACCCGGCGTTGCACCACGGATTTCAGCAACCCAAGGGAATACTTTTTGCCCCGGTAATTGGCCACCTTCGCCCGGTTTTGCTCCCTGAGCCAATTTGATTTGAAGTTCTTCAGCAGACATCAGATATTCTGCATTAACTCCAAAACGACCTGAGGCAACCTGTTTAATTTTTGAGTTGAGATTTCTACCATCTGGCTGTGGTCTGAAACGTTTACGGTTTTCTCCACCTTCACCAGAATTAGATTTAGCCCCAATAGAGTTCATTGCTTCTGCAATTGTTTCATGGGCTTCTTTAGAGAGCGACCCAAAACTCATGGCACCTACTTTGAAACGTTTGACAATACTTTCAGCTGGTTCAACTTCAGAAAGAGCAACCTTTGGACGTTTTGAATTAAATTCCCAAATTGAACGAAGAGTTGTTGGTCTTTCTAAAGCTTCTTTATCTAATTGTTCAGTGTAGGCTTTAAAGAGAGAATAGTCGTTATTACGTACAGCTTGTTGGAAATTATAAACTGATTGAGGGTTGAAAAGATGATATTCACCGTCCGCCTTATATTGATAAGACCCACCCGAGGGAAGATAGTCATCAGCATAAGGACCAAAAGCAAAATCAACACGCTCTTTATACTCTTTTTCAATTTGATTAAGTGACAGTCCACCAATTCGTGTTACTGTTCCAGTAAAGTATTGATTAACAACCAAGTCAGACAAGCCAACTGCTTCAAATAATTGAGCTCCCTTGTAACCAAGAACGGTAGAAATCCCCATACGACTCATGACTTTGACAATACCTTTTTCAGCAGCCTTGCGGAATTTTTCAAAGGCATAATCATCTTTACCATAATCGTTTAGTGTAGCATAGGCACCGTACGGATGGATTGCTGCAGCACCATAACCAACTAGAGTTGCAAAATGATGAACCTCAAAAGCTTCAGCAGTATCAACAACAATTGAAAATTGACTGGCTTTCCCTTTAAGTACCATATAGTTATTAAGACCAGAAACCGCCAAAAGAATTGGAATAGCTAGTTGCCCTTTGTCAATGCCTCTGTCAGATAGGATAATAATTTTACTTCCAGTATCAACCGCTTCTTCGGCTTTTTTAAATAAGCTTTCTAAAGCACGTTGCAAACGGTTTTGTGATGGTTCTACCAAATCATAAACAGTTGATAGAGTAGTGACACGGTAACGGTCATCTTTCAGTTGAGATAATTTTGCAAAATCTCGACTTGAAAGCATAGGACTCTTCAATTTGACTTTGACACAGTTATCAGCACCGTCTTCCTTGAAATTACCATCCCCACCCAAATAAACACTTGTTGAGACAACGATTTGTTCACGAATCGCGTCAATTGGAGGATTTGTTACCTGTGCGAACTGCTGTTTAAAGTAAGTGAAAAGAGACTGATTTTTATCAGAAAGAACAGCCAATGGGCTATCAAATCCCATTGAAATAACAGGCTCTTCCCCTTTTTCAGACATCGGTACAATGACTGTACGGATAACTTCCTCTGTATAGCCATAAGTTTTCCACATTTGATTAACATCTAGTAATTCTTGAGTATCTTCAACTTGCTCAAAATCATCAAGGTTAGAAATATTTTCATCAACCCATTCTTTATAAGGGTATTGAGCCGCATAATGCGCCTTAACTTCCTCATTTTTCATGAATTTCCCTGACGTCGTATCAATCAGCATCATATTCCCAGGACCAAGGACACCTTTTTCAAGAACTGTACTAGGATCAAGATCAACGACACCAGATTCACTTGAACAGATTAAAAAGTTATCTTTAGTTAAGGAATAACGACTTGGACGTAATCCGTTACGGTCAAGACGTGCCCCCACCATATCACCATCCGTGAAAACAAGAGCCGCAGGACCGTCCCATGGAGCAACAAAACTTGATGCATATTCATACATAGACTTCAATTCGTCAGAAAGCCCTGATTCTTCTCCCCATGCTTCAGGAACCATCATCAGAAGACTTTGAGGAATATCACGTCCATGACGATATAAGTATTCTAAACAATTTTCTAATTTAGCTGAGTCTGAATTCTCTTCAGAATAGACTTCAATTTGATGACTGTGCATCCAATTTTCAGCACCACGCAAGGTATTGATTTCCCCATTGTGAGCCAAAAAACGAAATGGCTGTGCACGATCCCACGAAGGAAACGTATTCGTGGAAAAACGTGAGTGCGTCAAGGCAATATGCGATTTGAAATGCTCATCCTGTAAATCTGGGAAAAATAGACCAACTTGGAAAGCATGAAGCATCCCTTTATAGACAATCGTCTTGCTTGAAAGAGAACAAATGAAGAATTCATTATCCAAGAAACTCTTTTCAAGTTGACGGCGCAAGTTAAAAAGATTTCCTTCAAAAGAAGCTCCAGCCTGCATATCTTCAGGTTTTCTAATGAAAACTTGAACAAAACTAGGCATAATTTCTTGAGCTGCTGGCCCACAATTTTCATAATTAAACGGGACATCTCGTGTCATTAAAACATGATATCCAGCTGTTTTGATTTCTGCAACTAGTGCGTTTAAGAGACTCGCTTTTGCTACAGGATCTTGTGGCAAGTAAAGTTGTGCAACTGCATAACTGCCAAGTTGAGGAAGTACAAATCCTGCTTCCTTTGCTTTTAGGCGAAAAAAATCATCTGGTAGAGCTAAAAGCATCCCTGCACCGTCTCCAGTGTCAGGTTCCGCACCAGTACCTCCACGATGATTCATCCGTGTCAACATTGTTAAAGCATAGTCAATCAAAGTATGGCTTGCTTGACCATCAAGCTGTGCAACAAACCCCATACCACAGGCATCTGACTCAAAAGACGGATCCCAAAGTGTTGTTTGTTGCGCTTTCAAAGCACTTTCATTCATATTCTTACTCCTATTTTCTAACTAATTATTCAAATTATTCAGAATATTTAAGTAGAATTATACCACAATCTCACAAATTAGGGTAGTATTTCTTTTCAATCTTTTTCACACAAAATGTTATGAGTATTTCTGTTTAAATCAATCAAAAAAGGCAACCCTGTAAGGTTACCTTGGATAAACAATTTTTTAATAAAGATGAAGGTAGTTGTCAATTTCCCATTGTGAAACAAAAGTAGCGTAGCTAGCCCACTCAATACGTTTTGCTTCAAGGAAATTAGTTGTAATGTGGCTACCAAGTGCGTCTTTAATCACTTCATCTTCTTCAAGTGCTTTCAAAGCATTATGAAGTGTTGAAGGAAGATCTGCAATTCCTGCAGCTTTACGTTCAGCTGGTGTCATAACATAAATGTTTGATTCAACTGGAGCTGGTGCTTCAATTTTACTTTCAATACCATCTAATCCAGCTTCAAGAAGAACTGCAAGTGCAAGGTATGGATTTGCAGTAGGGTCAACTGCACGAAGTTCAAGACGAGTACTCATACCACGTGATGCAGGTACGCGAATCAATGGAGAACGGTTACGTCCAGCCCAAGCGATATAAACTGGTGCTTCATAACCTGGTACCAAACGTTTAAATGAGTTAACTGTTGGATTTGTGATTGCAGTGAAACTATACGCATGTTTCATAAGTCCGCCAAGGAAATAATAGGCTGTTTCTGATAATTGCATACCACGTGGATCACTAGGATCAAAGAAAGCATTTTTTCCTTCTTTGTCAAATAATGACATATTACAATGCATACCTGAACCATTAATACCGAACTTAGGTTTTGCCATGAATGTTGCAAAAAGTCCATGTTTACGAGCAATTGTTTTAACAACAAGTTTAAAGATTTGAATATTATCACAAGCTTTTAAAACATTTTCGTATTTGAAGTCAATTTCATGTTGTCCTACTGCCACTTCATGGTGACTTGCTTCCACTTCAAATCCCATTTGAGTCAAAACATTAACGATTTCACGACGAGTATTGTCAGCAAGGTCTGTTGGAGCAAGGTCAAAGTAACCACCTTGGTCATTTACATCAAGAGTAGGATTCCCAGCTTCATCTAACTTAAATAAGAAGAATTCAGGTTCTGGTCCAAGGTTGAATGATTTAAATCCAACTTCTTCCATATGATGAAGAGCACGTTTTAAGTTACCACGTGGGTCACCAGGGAATGGTTCCCCATCAGGAGTAAAGATATCACAAATTAGTCCGGCAACAGCCCCGTTCTCATCTCCCCAAGGAAACACTGTCCATGTATCCAAATCTGGGTAAAGATACATATCTGATTCATTGATACGTACAAATCCTTCAATGGAAGAACCATCGAACATAGCTTGATTTGAAAGTACTTTATCAATTTGTTCTTCAGTCGCTGGGATTTCAACGTTTTTCATAACACCTAAGATATCTGTGAACATTAAGCGTAAGAAAGTAACATTTTTCTCTTTAATCTCGCGACGAATGTCTGCTGCTGTAATAGCCATAAGGTCTCCTTTTTTCAAAAAACAATTGGACGGCGTTTTTAAATACGCCAGTTGCTAATGTGCTGTGAAGGGGCCGCAAAGCGACCTTGGTTACGGAGTTCATCCTGCAAGATACGTCGAACATCCACATCAGTCAAAGATTTCTGTGATTTCTGAGCTAAATCACGTCTTTCAGCATATTCACGCTTTATAGCGGCAATGTTTAGTCCTTCATCAAGAAAATCCTTAATCTCTAATAACCGATCCATATCATTCAAAGAATACATACGACGATTACCTGGGGTGCGCTCTGGCATTATTAAATCCTGATCTTCATAGTAGCGAATCTGACGAGCTGTTAAGTCCGTTAATTTCATTACAGTTCCAATTGGAAATACTGCCATTGAACGTCTTAGTTCTTTTTCTTTCACGATAACCCTCCTTCCATTTTTATATTATAATCTGAAAATTTTGAATTGTCAAGTTCTTATGTCATAAATTGTGACATAGATATTTTAATGCCCTGAAAGTTTACTTTTAATTTTTTTCCGAATTCTATCAACATCAGTATTCACTAGAATAGCAACAAACACCCCACAAAATGTTTCAAAAACACGTGAAAAGACATAGATAATGGTATTCCCAGCTGGAATTGAGAGGGTGATAATTAACAAGGCTGAGGTTCCACCTATGATTCCAGCTTTATTATTAATGGCTACATTAGTCATAATACCCAACATCGTAAAAATAGGAACAAAAATCAAAGTAACCCAATATTGACTATGGAAATATTGATTTAGGAAAAAGAAAAGCACAGAAAATAAGCCCCCAACACTATTCCCTATCACACGAGAAAAGCCAAAATGGACACTCTTGTCAAAATCTTCACGTAAACTAAATACTGCAGTTAGAGTCCCGACTTGAAGTCCTTCCCAGCCAAATATGTGAAAAAGCAGAAGTACCAGAAAGACAGCTAAACCCGTTTTAAATGTTCGCATTCCTAGCTTAAATTTACTTGGATTAAATCTATAATCCGATAAAATATTTTTTAGAAAAATGAAATTACTAAAAAATATTTTATCGGATTATAGATTTAATCCAAGTAAATTTAAGA
>CAZPYI010000103.1:0-8722 GCA_964590305.1 uncultured Streptococcus sp. | reverse complement strand
AAGTACGTGTTCACTATGGTCTAATTGAAGATACAGATCAAGAGAGTGATTCCAAAACTACTGAAAAAGAAAATCTTGGTAAGAAAGATAAAGATGATCTTGTCTTAGATTTGGACGATGTTATCGAAATTGAAGAATAAATAAGTAAGAAGGTTGAAATCTTTAATATAAACTCCAAAATAGGTCCGGAGACCTATGTTTTCCTTAAGAATTCTATGTTATAATACAACTATCATGGGATAGAAAGTGAGAATGGACATGATTAAGATTTATACGATTTCAAGTTGTACGAGCTGTAAAAAAGCTAAAACTTGGCTAAATGCTCATCAGCTCCCTTACAAAGAACAGAACCTCGGAAAAGAACCTTTAACTAAAGAAGAAATATTAGCAATACTTACTAAAACAGAAAGTGGCATTGAGAGCATTGTTTCTTCAAAAAATCGCTATGCTAAAGCGTTGAACTGTAATATTGAAGACTTAAGCCTTAGCGAAGTTATTGATCTCATCCAGGAAAATCCACGTATTTTGAAGAGCCCAATTTTAATTGATGATAAGCGCCTTCAAGTTGGGTATAAGGAAGATGATATTCGGACCTTTTTACCGCGTTCAATTCGCAATGTAGAAAATGCTGAAGCTCGCCTTCGTGCAGCACTTTAAATGAAATAAAGGAACTCCATAATTTTGGAGTTCCTTTTTAATACAATCTAGTATTAAGTTGTTTTATATTTTCTATTAGGAAAGAAGAGTTAGAAATAGAGACTCCGTATGAACGTAAGCCAACGACAATGAAGGTAGTCGCTAGCAAAGATTAGTGGTACAGAAACAAAACAATAGTGGAATAAAAGTGACTGTTAGCAATTCATTTCCACAAATGATTGTCGAAGATAAATTTGTCATAAATCTTTGTAAAATGTCTAACATGCAAAAAAATATTAGTTGAATTGCAGTAGCAATTGTTTGAGAAACAATATGCTCCCTAGAGTCGATATAGTAGAAGGAAGCTTTTTTTGAAAAAAAGACTAGTAACATAATTTCAAATAGAATAAGAGAGCAGATGACAGTGACTTTTACTATTTTTTTGCCAAAGAAAATTCCTTAAATCCAAGTAAATAGTCTTCAAGGATGAAGCTAAATAATTATGGTTAACTTTTTAGGCTAATTCAACATAGAGACCTATTTTTCATTTTTATATAATATTTTAGTAATTTATTTCCTATTTTGTTGATTTTAAAAACTAATAAGTAATATTGATTGTTTATTTATATTGATTGTTTGAATTCTTTCTTGGATTTTTTGCTATCTTATTAATATTAAAGGCATAGGTTTAGTAGTGATTTGGGAAGTAATTTTATTATATTTATAACATCAAAAAAATTTATGAGCATATTACTCGTAAATTAATTACAAACGTGCTATAATAGTTAATATTTTTTTAATTTAATAGTCGTTATCAACTTTATTTTTATAACATTTAAGTCAAAAAGGGAAGTGCCATTTGCATGTCAAAACAAATTAGCGAAACAGATCAGAATCGTAATTTAACAACTAAAAATCTCATTGCTCAAGCAATGAGACTCCTTATTGAAGAAGGTGACTTTAAGAAAATAACCATCTATCAAATATTAGAAAAATCAGGTGTGTCTAGACGAACCTTTTATCGCCATTTCTGTAATAAAAATGACCTTCTAGACTATTGTTTAGATAAATTTGTAGAAGACTATTCTGATGAGAAAAAGAAGTTTTTTTCTGCTGGGAAGTCTGAGGAGGTATTTGTTGTAACCCTACGTTTTATGGATAAAAATCGAGTATTCCTTTCCTCACTTATTCGAAGTGGGGAGTACGATTTATTTACCTCAAAATTTAATGATAATTCTATTTCTATCTATAAGAACTTTGGGCTGCCTTGGAACTTGGCTGATGAGCTAGAGAATAAAGACCTTAATTATATTTCAAAAGGATTAATAGGTAGCTATCTTAATATTTTAAAATTTTGGTTGACAGAGGAGGACCCTTCTTCTCCAGAAGCCGTTGCAAGAGATATTACCCTTCTTTTTAACTCTATTCCAAATTATTTTGACGATTATACTAAAAACACAAAAAATATTTAAGATAACAATGGTTATATAAATCGACTCCTTTGTATTAAACTTAGGAGTTTTTTTGTAATTATTTTTACAATTATCGATGCTATTAATGAAAAAAATTAATCGTAGTGACTCCTTCCTCACCTTTATTTACTCATTATTGCAGAGTTAATTATGGGTAATAGTACAGTTTTTTTGCTAAGAATACTTTTGAAGTATTTGTGAAATTAATAACAGTTCAAATAGTTGACCTTTCTTATGTGAACCAAGATAATATATTTATAATAAAAGGAGGATAGTATGATGAAATTACGCGAATATAACTTTACTAGAACTGTTGATGTACTGATTCACGATGCCCCCCTTGAGTCAATAAGAAATGCTGTACATTCTATAGATGATAAAAGAATTGAAAAATGGCTTGACAGAGAAATTGTCTCCATTCATAAAACCACCTGCGATCTTGATAGTATTATACTTATCGCAAGTGATTAAAAATCGCCATTTTTAGGAGCTTAATGGTCACTGAATAAATAGGTTGTTTAATAGTGGATGAAGATAATAAAGTGATTGAAGTAAAATCGATACAAGAATTCAATTTATCTCTTTTTAAGTTTTCTTAGCGGTCTTTACCAATGGCTCCAAATAAAGAAAGCCGTATGTACTCATACGGCTTAATATCTTGTCTAATTAGGAGATTATGAAAAAGATATATTAATTATAATATTTATTTTCCTCTTAAACATCAGTCCTAGGTCCTAATTTTCAAAAAAATATAATCTTTTTTTGAAAATAATATTGTATTTCTTTTTGAAGTTAGTTTATTAAAGTGATATTTACAGCATTATTTAGATTTTCTATAAAATTGTAAGTTAACTTTTCTACTGAGTGGATGTTCAAAAAAGTGAAAGTATCTTTTACACGAACTCTATACTGCATAAAATGATTTTAGATTCAGATTATTTTTTATTGATAATCGACAAAAAAGCAATCACCAATTAACATTTAGTGATTGCTTAAGAGATTATGAAAAAGAAAAGTTTTAGGATGTCTTTATTGTACAAATTATTACTTAAAATCATCTTAAATATTGTTTCTTATAGAAGTCCTTTATATCAATTCTAATTTTTTGAAAGCATTATACATGCCATTTTCATCTACATCGTCGGTAATCATATCAGCCATTGCTAAAATCTCAGGGCCACCATTTCCCATAGCTACACCGACTTGACAGTATTCTAACATAGGGATGTCAACTTTAGCATCTCCAAAGGCAATTGTGTCTTTCTTGTCTGCTTTTAAATGTTCAAGCAACACATCAATAGCGTGTGCTTTAGTGATATCTTTCACACCAAGATCTCCAAAAAGTGCTTCTTCTCCTTTTCCGCCCCAAGTTCCAGCTTTTAATTCTGGAAAGGCCTCTTTTGAAGCTTCATGATCTTCAAGAGAACTAAGGATAAAGCTAATCTTATTTAAATCATCTCGATAAAGTTCACCATTATAGACTAAACCATGTAAGGCATCCTCTGGTTCAAGTTCAGCAATAAGATCATCAGCGCCACCTTTGCGCTTTGTATACAGGCGCATAACATCACGCGCAGCCTCTTTGAACTTTTCACTTGCAAACAAGCCATTATTACTTTCAAGGTAAAACTCTAAATGACGCTCATGTAACCAATCAACGACACGTTTTTCCACATCCAGAGGAATAAGTTGATGCATCACGACTTCGCCCTCATGTTCAACGTAAGAGCCATTTCCACCAATCATACCATCTAGTCCAACATCCCAGATAAAATCTGGCATCTCAGCTTTACTGCGTCCTGTGCAAGCATAGACTAGGTGACCGTTTTTACGCGCTTCTTGAATAGCAACTTTAGCAGACTCTGGTAGCTGATTCTCATAATTGACAAGAGTGCCATCGACATCTAAAAAAACAAGTTTACTCATGGGGTTTCCTCCGATATATCTTTTTTCTGTTAAATCTAATATACCACACTGATCTGGATAATACCTAATTAATAATAAGCTAAACTGGTACTATGATATGGTTTAAACAAATTAACAAATCCCTTTCAATTTAGTTGCTCTGAAAATTGTTGTAAAAGAGAAAAAACAAAAAAATGAGTTTAGGATTTTTCCTAAACTCAGAATCTTTGTTTGAATCATCATACACAAACAATTACCAAATAATGACACGTTCCTCTGGTGCTCGCCACATGTCATCCCCTTCACTAATGTCGAATTCCTTATGAAATTCATCAAGATTAGTGAGTGTAACATTGGTACGCAGTTCTCCGGGTGCATGAACGTCAATAGTCGCCATCATCTGCATGAATTCTTCACGCGCCTTCATGCGCCAAATAGTTGCAAAGTTGATAAAGAAATCATGTGTTGAAAAGCTTTCTTCTTTCTGAGCAGCCTCAAGCGCACAAGCAACACCACCTAAATCAGCCACATTCTCAGATACTGTCAATTTACCATTAACTTTGGCACCATAGGAATCAAGACCATCAAACTGCTCTACAATCTTATCTGTGCGTTCTTTAAAGGCTGCATAGTCTTCATCTGTCCACCAGTTTTTCAAGCTACCATTTTCATCAAATGATGCACCATTGGTGTCGAAAGCATGGGAGATTTCATGAGCAATAACGGCACCAATTCCCCCATAATTTGCTGACGAACTTTGTTCTAGTGAATAAAAAGGAGCTTGCAAGATAGCAGCAGGGAAAACAATCTGATTTTGCTGAGGATCATAGTAAGCATTTACCATATGTGCTGGCATGTGCCATTCGCTACGATCTACAGGTTTGTTCCATTTGCTCCAACTATATGCGATGGAAATTTTTGCAAGGTTTTGTGCGTTTTCTACTAACGAAAGATTATCATCAATAATCTTTTTACCATATGTTTCAGGCAATTTCTCTGGATAGCCGATGTGTGGCGTAATCACATTAAGTTTGACTATTGCTTTTTGACGTGTTGCTGGCGCCAACCAGTCCGCTGTTTCGAGTCGTGATTTATAGACATCGATCATGGTAGCAACTTTACTTTCCACATCAGCTTTTGCTTCAGGAGAAAATTTTGCGTCCGCATACCAAAGTCCTAGAGCTTGATTATATGGTCCCTGTGCCAAGTAGAAAGCTGCCTTTTTCTTATCTTGAGCTTGAGGAGTGCCAGAAAGTGCGCGCCCATATGCACCTGACAAAACACGGATGTCATCAGTTAGATAGGAATTGTAAGATGTGGCAGTAGATACAATCAAATCTGCTCTAAGAAGTTCCCAGTTATCTTCTGAATAAAAATCCTTGGCAAATTCTGTCCAAAATCTTTCTTCAGGAACAATCACCTTGTCTGGAAGACTTCCTAAAATCTCTTTAAAAATTGTATTTAATGGTAACTCTGGTGTTAACTTTGTAAAATCTTCCCATTCATATGGGTGATATAGTTTTACATACTCAGAAGACTCTTCACGTGACAGTACGTATTTAGCAATTTTAGCATCTAGTTTTATGATATTATCTAAAAGATCTTTAATTTCTTCATCGGAAAAACCAAATTTGGGAAGCAAATCTTCCTGTGATTTCCTCCAAATGTTAAGAAGTTCTTTACCTTTTTCGTTGTCCTCTTCATAGTAAGTAGTATCAGGCAAGATAATACTTGGAGCCTCTGCCCAGAGAACATTCATCTGAGCATTCATAAAATCAGGTGCTACGCCAAATGGGAGGAGACTTGCTTTCCCATCCATTTCATACTCTGCCATTTTATTAGCAAAATCGGAAAATGAGGATAGACTTTTATATTCTTCTATTAGTGGAAGTACTGGTGACACGCCAATCTCTTCACGCGTCTTATAGTCTGCAGTCATTTGGTGCAGCTTAACAAAGTTTTGTAAAATACTGTCTTCAGGAATCTCTTCTCCTCGTAGCCACTTATCTGTGGTGGCTAACATCAAATCTTCTATTTCGTCTGCGAGGTCTGAAAAACCGCCTGTACGAGGTTTATCATCAGGAATAACTGCTGTCTTAGCCCAGTCGCCATTAACGGCATTATAAAAATTATCTTGGTAACGTGTCATAAAAGACTCTCTTTTCTAAATACAATTTGTCTTATTTTATCAAAAAAAGAAAAGAATTGCTTGAGTAAGGCTGCAATAAATTTACTTCCTAGTTTTTCCGATGCCATACTAACCCTATAGTGATAACGAGGAGAATAAGAATTAATATCACTACAGCAGTAATAATAAACCAGTTCCTATTCGTTTTCTTTTTAGCAGAGGTGTTAGCTATGCTATTTTTTGTAGGTATACGATGTCCTCTCACTAATAATCGATGAGTATTTACGCCATAAGGAGTACAGGTCACCAACGTCACATAGTCTTGATCAGGATCAATAGCAAGAACTTCAACATCTTCAGGTAAAACTGTTAACTGCTGGTCAACCTGATACGTAAGTGTCTCTCCCAAAACATGAATAAAAAAAATGTCACCATTATCAAGTTGATTGATATTTGTGAATAACTTTGCTGACGGGAGACCTCTATGACCAGAAATAACAGAATGTGCTCCTTTTCCACCAACTGGTAGGGATGTCCCCGGAACATGACCGATTGCAATCTGTAATACAGCTTCATCAGTTCCATGGTAGATTGGCATTATAGTATTAAGCTCAGGAATTTCCACATAACCCATTATGCCTGTTCTTGTCACATCTAAAATGTCATTATAGGTAGAGGTATCCTCGCTATTTAAATTAAGGTCTGGAGTTGTTCCTTTTTCGAGAGTCTGATTATAAGCCTCTGCTTCTTCAAACATTTTTTGAAGCTTCAATTCATCTGTATTTCTTACTTCTTTACTATAGCTCGCCACCGCCTCTGACTGATGAAGGGAATTCCAATAATTACTTATTGTTGGGTACAATAGTAAGGACAAGCCAACTAGGAGAAAAAAGACTAATGATAGTGTCGTGATATTTTTCTCTATCTTCTTTCGCATATTATCTTCCTTTGTTACTATAAACTAAAAAAGATAGATTGGTTAAATCTATCTTTAATGACACTTAAAACTCTTAATTATCATCAATCTTTTATGTTATTTTGTGTTCATTCGTTTCTTTGTAACGAATAATACTGCTGCGCTTAGAATGAGAACTACGCCAACAAGATAAAGCGCTCTTGTCCCAGTGCTACCTGTAGATGGAAGGACTGAACCTTTTTTATTAACAACAGTAGTTACTAATGAACCATCCTCAAGATTAGAAGTAAAGGCTAAATCACCATTTTTTACATTTCCAGAGAGGCTGGTCAAAGCAGGTGAGTCAGACAAAATATCATGGTCAGCAGTCACGGTAAATTCAACATCTGTCATTGTATTGTATCCTGAAGGAGTTGTTGTTTCAGAAAGTTTATAGTCACCGTCGTCTAAGCCTCTGAAGGTAAATGTTGTTGCGCTTCCAGCAGTAATTACTTCCACTACTTGATAAGCACCATTTACATCTTTTTTATAGAGAGTAAATCCAGCACCAGCTAGAGCTACATTGTTGTTGTCAACTTTATTAACAATGACTTGGTAAGTAAAGATAATAACTGTATCTTTTGGTGTCTCTCCTTTTGGAGAGTTCTCTCCTGCTCCAGTGTAGTTAGGATTGTTTGAATAGACTAAGTTAACAGTATTAGGGTTACCAACGGAACCGATAACAGCATTACTATTAAGTGTGGCAGTATAACGTACTACAATTTTTGAAGAACTTGTCACTCCTGAAACAACCTTCAAGTTATTAATTTTATAACTTGAACCATTATTTGCAATAGTGAAATTACTTGTAATTTCTGTTTCTGTAGCACCATTGACAAGGTAAACTTTTGCATCATTATTGAATGTAAGTCCAGCAGATAGAGTATCTTTGAACTCAAGGTAATACTCTGCATAAGCATCGTAATTACTTGGCAATGTTGCAGTTAGCTGGAATGGAACGGCATCATTGATATCATAGTCTGCAGAATCCTGCCAATCTGAAGTGATACCTGTAGTATCATTGGTATCAATTACTTTTTTCTCAACTGTTGGAACGTCTGCTTTAAGAGTTGCAGTAGTGTCTTTAACAACTTCTAAAATAAAGCGTGTGTACGAACTATTTTCACCACTTTGCGAACTGTCTGCATCTTTAACTAGGTAGTATCCTGTAGTAAGCCCAGTAATAATTGTTGTGCCTGACGTACTCTCAACTGAAGCAGATGAAGTTCCTAAATATTGTGAAACCTTTTGAGCAAAAATCTGAGCAGTAATTGAATCATCACCCGTAGCATCTAAAGAATCTGCCTGAGTTGTTGCATCACCTAGAGCCGTTTGGCCTGCAGTGTTAACACCTGAACCCCAAGTAATATTTGATAAGGTGTCACCAGAAAGATCTCCAGTAAAAATTTGGTAAGCCTCATAAGTGTGACCAGTTGTTGTCTCATTTAAAGTAAGGGTATATGAGACATCTTCAGCAAAGACTTTCCCACCTGTAACAGTTACTAACAAAGTCAGCAAGGCTGCAAAAACTAATTTTAGTTTTGTCATTTTATCTCCTTTAAAAATATATTCATAATAATAAAAATTATTAATTTGAAATCAATTACAGCGACCTTGAGAAATAGT
>CAZPYI010000102.1:0-8761 GCA_964590305.1 uncultured Streptococcus sp. | reverse complement strand
TTTTCTATTATTCTACCTTATTTGATAGTAGATTTAAAACTTTGCAACAGAACCCGCTATAATATCAGAATGGTCCTACAAACTTTTTTTAAAAGCAGATCTTAAGGAAGCCTGTAATACACTTTTTAAATACAAAATAAAGTCCATCAGTTTTTTTCTTGCTGATAGACTTTATTCTTTATTCAACTAAGCAATGGTGTGAACTTTTAGTATTAGTTAGCTCAATTCACGTATTTTTAAGGTAAAATTCACACCATTCAGTTGAAACTAATTGAAATCAATTGAAATTACTAAAATTGAAAATTCAGGAGAACCATGATTTTCAAGCTCTTTGAAATTTATATAAGTGAGAGTTTTTGAAACCAGGTCTTAAAAAAGCTCGTAAAGCTTCACAATTTTCAAAACGTTAAAAATGTTATTATATCAAGGCTTACAGGCACTTCGTGGTTCACACCATGGGGTGTTTTTTGATAGATTTTTAGTGAAATTCATACCAGAATTCACACCATTCATTTCTTGAGATTACGGAAAACTAATTCACCAACTGCCATAGGAATGACGTTTGAGGTGTTGACATAGAATTTTGTTGTATTGATATCACTATGAGTTAGAGATTCGGAGATAGTTTCTAGTGACATTCCAGCTTGTCGTGCAAGTGTTGCTCCAGTATGACGGAGTTTGTGAGGTGTTGTATGGGTAGTTCCCTGTGATGACATTTGATTAATTTTTCAAAAATAATATGTTTCCATTGGAAGATATAGCATTCTGATTTTCGATCTCTTAAGAAGAATATGGGGTAGAATAAGACATAGTTTTTGAATGGAGATTTTCCAGTCTAGATGATGGTTCGT
Organism: uncultured Streptococcus sp.; assembly: GCA_964590305.1. Classification (GTDB taxonomy): domain Bacteria; phylum Bacillota; class Bacilli; order Lactobacillales; family Streptococcaceae; genus Streptococcus. The sequence goes on along the minus strand of CAZPYI010000102.1, from coordinate 7,910 downwards.
TAATAGTTTTTTACCCGTATTTTTTACTTTCAGTCATAATAAGCTGTTAATGATATAATAGAAACTACAAAGGTTCCACTTAAGAGCAGTAATTTATAAGTTTTTTAAGCACAAAAGGGATATATAAGACAATTTTGGAGGATAATTGTATGTCACGGCAAAATTTCCATATTCATGATAACGCGATACCGCCTTATGAATTTAATAAAGTCGATTCCTTTATTAAGGCATATAAACCGTCGATGGACATAAATTATATTATTGAGATATATTTAGTGATGAATTTATTGAAAACGGAGACGAAGTTTAAAGAGTTTAAATATTTAATAAAACAATTTAAGGATGACATATATGAAAATATGCCCGAATCAATTTTCAGAATTAACTATGATGATGTTAATGTGATGTATAGAGATTCTTTTTGGAAATTATTGTTGACCTCAAATAAAATAAATAAAAAAGATGCGGATGATTTTGCAACTTACATAAAGACATATACTATCCAATTAATACACCTTAGCAGTATTGCTGAAATAATTGATATATTTCCGACTATAGTCAAAGATAATTTTTTAGCACTTCCTGAGAATATTGAATTTTTTTTAAACCATCAATCTGGGAAATATATTGATTCTAGTAAAGGATTATTCATAAAGGTTGGACTTACTAATAAAGAAGTAAACGATTTGGCAAAAAAGTATTGTGAAAGCGATTTGGCAAATCCTAATTATTTACAATCAATAGTTGACTATAAGAAGTTGAGTCAATATTATTTTGAGGATGAAGTTAAATTATTATTCAAAAGAACGATAAATAAATTTTGGGAAAATCATTTTCAAAGCCACGAGGGATTGTCTTATTCTCATAGGGTTAGTATAGCTCCTATTGCAAATGAACAACTTTTTAGTTTTGAATCAAAAGGGATGAGTTCTAAAATTGTTATCAATAAAAATGTATTAGACAACTATCATGACTTTCCAACCTTGTTAAATAATTATATATATGTTTTGGGATTTTTTAATTATGAAACGGGTTTGCCTTGGTTAGTGGCAAATAGTGAGACTGTTATCTTTTCTGAAATATTTTCTCCCAAATCAAATGCTAATTATAATGATTTTGACAAACACTTGAAATTAAATTATAGTTTACTATTCTACGCATATTTTGATTATCTTAAAAATAATGAAATTGATCTTGAAGAAATAATTGAATGGTATTTTAATATATACTTAAAAGAAGAACTAGGCGTACAAGGATTTCGGTTTAATGCTTCAAACAAAGAATCTTCTTATTATGAAAGAAGTAAGTCAATCACTAGTGAAGTGGATAGTGTATTGGGGCAATTTGAATTATATAAAGGAAGTGGAGAGATTGATGTTGACTTATTAAGTATGAAATCTCAATTTACTTCGTACAGTACTTTAAAATCTTTGAAAAATCATAAATTTTTAAAATTAAAAATAAACACTGAGAATAACAACCTGTTTTCAACGCTATTTTCCGATCAAAGTCACATTGGTTACATTTCATCAAATAAAGATGCTCATACATTTTTAAGACTTATTGAAGCGGGCGTCAGTATCCATGATTTCAGTGAGTTTCAGCAAAGAGACATAGAATATTTAATTGAAAAGAATCTTATTGAATTAGTAGATGATGGTATTATAAAATTTAAAGATGTTAGAGAAATAAAAATTCTATATAAGATATGGAAAACAGGAACATTTTGTCTGTTTTATAAATCAGAGATAGATTTACAAGTTGCACAAAATTTAGTTGAAAAAAATTTTTGTGAATATACAAATAAAGTTTTTTCGGAAGCTGAAATAAATTACCTATCATATATTCTAGATGATAAGAAATATGGGAACGGGCCAAAAATTCGTAATAAATTTACACATGGGAAGTTCTCATATTTGAATGAAGAACAACAATTGGAAAATTATCTTGAATTACTTCAAATAGCTATTTTTTATGTGATTAGGATTAATGATGAGCTTGAATACTATGTTGAATTAAATGATGATAGCTTAAACTAAGCTATTTGATAGAAGTATAACCGATTTATTAAAAATAGTGTGAACTTTTGGCAAGTTTCTAGCTCAATTCATGCGATAGTTCAAGTAGTCAGTGTGAAGTGGTTGATTGATATTACCTTTAGTATCCTTCGTGTTTAGGTAGGTGTGAGAGTTTCATCAAATTGAATATCATTAGACTGTTTACATAGATTTTTAAAGGTAATGTTTTTTCCTTTGTTCTGGGTGGCTTGGATGTCATCTGAGGATTAAATTTGTAGTTTGGATGGTCAACCATGCTACTTTTATTGTATCCAAAAAAGCTCATGAAATGACGAAAAAATCGTTCCTTTCATGAGCTTTTGTTGAGTCCTATTACAGCCCTGATATTTGCTAGCTAGGTGCTGGTATTTTTAACAGAATCAGTGATTCAAAGTGATAAAATCTTATTGGCTTATTTGACCGATTTAAAAGCTTTTCTTACTATCAATGCTAAAACAAGCCCAACGATAGCAACAAATGTAGCGATAATAAAAGCTTGATGGTAAGCTTTTATACCTAATGAAGGGTCGACAAATCTTGCGGCAATTTGTGGACCCAGTAATGCTCCTATCGAGTACCCGAAGAACATAATACCGTAGTTAACTCCTGAATGTTTCATTCCAAAGGTTTTACTTGTTAAAGGTGGGAAGACAACTAGAACGCCGCCAAAAGAGGCTCCTAAAATAATCAAAAAGAAAATAAAAATAGGTAATGAATAAGAGAAGCTCAAACCAATTAAAGAGATGATTGTTAAGACAAAGATAAGAGCTAATGTTTCTAATTCTCCCCACTTGTCACAAAGTTTTCCTATAATCAAACGCCCACAAAGATTGGATAATAAATTCACTGCAACTAAGTTAGCAGCCGAGACAGGTGTCATGCCTAATTGAACTTGCCCGATAGAAGATAAAGTTCCAATCATCATAATTCCACCTGTACAAGCAATTGAAAATAACAATAATAATAACCAAAATTTACTAGTCGAAAGCATTTCTTTTGGGGCATAATGATTTTGGTTACTATCTGAATTAGCAGATACTTGAGAAAATCCAGTGGGCAACCAATCTTTTTCAGGCAACTCCATTTTAAAACCGACAAGCCAAATAATGATTAAGTATGAGATTCCTAAAAAAGTCAATCCTCTAATACCAAATTGATCACATAAAATTGCACCTGCTTTGGCAGTTACCAAAGGGCCTACTGAAGCCGCACATAATAAAACTCCAGACATTGTCCCTCTTTTTTCTGGATACCATCTTAAGGCAGTATTAAGAGAAGGATTATACAGCAAGCCATTTCCTGCTCCTCCAACTAAACCACACGTTAAATATAACAGTGGAATGCTTGTGACAAAAGCAGTCATAAACCAACCTAATCCAAAAATTAAACCACCAATATACATTAATTTTTTAGGTCCAGATTTATCAACAATTCTTCCTGAGATAATCCCAAATAAAGACATTGAAAACTGATAAATCGTCAATGTTAGCGCTACTTGGGAGGCGTTTCCTCCAGTTGCTTCTTGCAAGGGAATCGAAAAAACTGAAAATGCTGCTGATGCTGAACAAACAAAAATAACAAAAAATGCTGCCGTGAAAATAAGCTTTCTTTTTTCCATGCCTTTATTCTCAACAATTTCCATATTAAACCTTCTTTCCATTTGTGTAAATTTTCACATACTTTTACATAAATAATATAAAATAGAACAACAAAAGACCAATACTACTTTTTTTGCAATTGATAGATAAAATCTATATATTTTGCTATACTAGGTTTAAAAGCAGAGAAAGAGGCATTATTCATGAATTTAAATCATCTTTTTTATTTTCGAATTCTTGCTCAAACTGAAAACTATACCGAAGCTTCTAAACAAATAATGATTAGTCAGCCCTCTTTGAGTTATGCTATAAAGAAATTGGAATCTGATTTAGATGTTCCTTTATTCAAAAAAGTAGGACGTAATGTTCAATTGACCACTTATGGTAAAGAGCTTCATCAAATGACAGAAGATGTTTTTTCACTGGTTAACAAAACAACTGAAAGTATCCAGAAAAAACGAAAAGTCGAACTTAATAGTTTATCAATCGGAATCATTCCAACTTTGGCTAGTAATTTTTTACCCGAAGTTATTCAAAAAGGGCGTTCTTCTGGTACTTTCACCCAAGATTGTCATATTTTCCATGGCTTCACAACCGATATCTTAGATAAGATTAGATCAGGCACTTATGATCTAGGCCTTTGTTCTAAAATTGACTATCCTGAACTAACTTTTATCCCTATTGAAAAACAACCTTTTGTTTTATTAGTTAATGAAGAACTTTTTAATAAAGAACCAGATCTCAAGGAAAACTGGTTTAATATGCCTTTAGTCACCTACCGGGACAATGTCCCAATTGGCATTAGTGCCAGAAAAATAATAGCAAGATACACGGAAAAACCAAATATTGTTGAGGAATTTGATGATGAAATAACTATTGGCGGTTTCGTCTCTACCAACCCAACACTTGCATTGGTAGCAAAAACGTCTTTACTTAAACAGTTTGATTTGATGTCAATCCCACTAGATAAAGACAAATTTTATCATACGGTATACCTCTCCTATTTAACTGAAAATGAAAAATGGCAAACCATAAATGATTTTCGGAACTTAATTGAGACTTCTTCAAAATTTAATACCACAAAATAACCTAAAGATTTATAATCAATAGGTTATTTTTTTATGCTTTCCCATAGATAATATCTATAAATAATTAGAAAAATGATATTGGACGGCTATAAAAAAAGCGATTACACTATATTTATAAACATTGTTCAAACATTAACAAGGAAATATTAACTTTGAGAGGGTGTATGAAATGACTTTAGAAAATTCATGGCTAGATTTAAAAGGGAAAGTTGCAGTTGTTACTGGTGCTGTAGGAGGTATGGGGACAAAAATTATTGAAGAATTCGCCAAGCAGGAAGTTCATGTGGCATTATTGGATATTCAAGAAGAAAAACTAGTTGAGTCTGCTAAAGATATTAGTGAGAAATATCAAGTTAAAACTTTAGCTGTTCAATGCAATACCTCGGATGAAACTGATGTAGATAAGGCTGTCAAAGAAGTACTAAGTAAATTTGGCAAAGTAGATATTTTAGTTAATACGGCAGCTATTTTACGTTCATCTCTCTTTGAGGATTTGACTCTGGAAGAATGGGAAACAACGTTAAAAATAAATTTAACTGGTTATTTTTTGATTTCTCAACGATTCGGACGTGAAATGATTAAAGAAGGTAAGGGAACGATGGTTCATATTTCAACCTTACTATCACAATTTCCTGAAACTTATAGTGGCGCCTACAGTGTTTCAAAAGCTGGTGTCAATATGTTATCTCAACAAATGGCAGCTGAATGGGGACAATATGGACTTAGAAGTAACTGTATTCTACCTTCTTTAGTTCAAACACCATTATCAAAAGATTTCTATGCCGATCCTGAAGTTCTTCAAAAAAGAATAGACATTACAGCAAGTAAACGAATTGGCACACTTGACGATATCGCCAATGCAGTTCTTTACTTATCTAGCGACCGTTCTGAATATACGAATGGAGCTGAATTAAAGGTTGAGGGTGGTTTAGGCATAATGATGGGGGATCAAATCGCTAAGCCTGGTGGAAGAAAAGAATACGCTATTAAAAGTAAATAATGTTTAAGAAAGAGGAAAAATTCATGGTAGATAAACACATTCGTTTAGCTGTTATTGGCGCTGGAGCCATGGGACAAAATCATATCCGACTCATTCAAGATGAAGCACAATCAGAATTAGTTGCTATTGTCGATGCATTTGAAGGTGCAAAAGCAATCGCTGAAAAATTTAATGTTCCCTTTTATCAAGATACTCATGAAATGATAGCGGCGGTTAATCCTGATGGTATTATAATTGTGACACCAAATCATCTTCATCTTCCAATTGCGCGTGAAGTGATAAAACATGGGATTCCGGTGCTAGTTGAAAAACCTATTTCAGATGATTTAGATGATGCTAAAAAATTTGCAGAAGAAGTTAAACTTTCTAATGTCCCTGTTTTGGTTGGTCAACATAGACGTTATAACCCTTTTGTTAATAAAGCCAAACAAATTATTGAAGAAGGTAAGCTAGGTAAACTAACAGTCTCTTCTTTTCACTATTTAATTTATAAAAACGATAGCTACTTTGATGTTGAATGGCGTCGCAAAAAAGGGGCTGGACCTATTTTAGTAAATTTAGTACATGATATTGATTTATTACGTTACTTAATTGGCGAAGTTGATGCTGTACAAGGAATTGCATCGTCTTCTGCTCGTCAATTTGAAACCGAAGATTCAGCTGTTATCAATGTTCATTTTCAATCTGGTGCTTTGGCCTCTCTAACCATTTCAGATGCCACTGTCTCCCCATGGAATTGGGAAGCAACAGCTCGGGAAGATGCACAATATCGGCCGTTCAATGCTGATGCTTACTTTATAGGTGGGACAAAAGGGTCACTTTCTCTCCCAAGGCTTCATCAATTTTCATATGATGGCGAACCTTCTTGGCACAAACCATTGCAAATGGAAATGGCTGCGGTAGATCCACAATTGCCACACAAAATGCAATTAAAACATTTTATCAATGTTATTCAGGGAAATGAACTACCTATTGTAACACCAGAAGACAATATCAAAACTCTTGAAACATTAATGGCTATTAAATTGGCAACTGAAACAAATGAATTCGTTCAACTTTAACGATTAAATAAAAAACAGGAACTTCAAAAATAGAAGCTCCTGTTTTTTCTAGATTAACCAGCTGTATTGACTCTTATTTCAGAAGTAAACTTAGAAAGCAAAGAGTGCAATACTTCTTTAAGTTTTCACTAGATTCCCTGATATTTATTTTTGTGATTTTGTACGAAAAACCATTTACAGAGTAGACAACATCGAGAAATATTTTAAAGATAATTTAGTGATAACTATAGTTACACTGCTTGCACAGATGTATGGATGTGCTTCTCAATAGTTGTGACTGCTGCAACTTTAATTGTGCTAACAATCTCATCAAATAAAAACCTTAACTAAGTAGCTTGTGGCATAATTGGTTTTTCTTGGATTTGCTTAAAAATATCATCTTGTCTATAATCAAGCACATTATTTTCATAAACCAAGAATTCATTGCGGAATTCGGTTGGAGTCATATTAAAATGTCGTTTGAAAGAACGATCAAAGACTGTTTGAGAATGAAAACCGACTTCATAAACAATATCAGTAATGGAAAGTGGTGAATATAACAAGTGTTGTATGGCTTGATTCAAACGAATTAAGATTAAGGCACGTTTAAGTGTTAGGCCATATTGCTTTTTAAAAATCCTATTGAGATAGCTTTGATCAACGTGACAGTAATCTGCCACTTCAGGTATTGAAATATCTTCAAAATAGTGTGCGAACAGATAACTCATTGCAGACTTTGCAATGGGGTTGATAGTCAGCTCATAATTTGGAATTGTCAAATGAGCATCACTAATTGATGTTAAAACTGAAATAAACTCTAAGAGAGCAGCGTTACGTTTCAGTCCGTCAGAAAATGCATCACCTTTTACTTTAATTGTTGTTACCACCAGTTGATATAGTTTTTCAATGATTGCTTGATCAGCACTATAATGAAATGTTGTTGAAAAAGGTGTATCTGTAATAATTTTTTCTAACATATAGTCATCACAGGAGAAACCAAACCAAGCGTAAGACCAAGGAGAGATACTATCTGATTGATAGAAGAAATAGGTATCTGCCGGTAATAAAAAAATGCCACCTTTGCTTACTTTGTACAATTTATCATCAATAGACAAAGGGACTTTTGC
>CAZPYI010000101.1:0-9002 GCA_964590305.1 uncultured Streptococcus sp. | reverse complement strand
GTGATTAAGGCGTAAGTTGTTTTTGTTGCTCGTTCAGAAATCCATGCTTCTGTTGAAAGAACACCATTGACAGTTTTTAATGTTTCAGTATCTCTTTCTATTTTTGCAGCAAATTTTTCCTTATCTTCTGGACCAACAGTAAACTCAACCATTGAAATATACATATATATAGTCTCCATTTCTAAATTGATTAACCTTCTTTCGAATTAGCACGAGTATACCATATAAGTTTTGAAACAGGCAAATAATCTATTCTTAAAGTTCAACCTATCTTGTTAATTTTCATGAACAAATATACAATGTTTCTTTAGTTCTATAAAGTAACTACTTGACTGTCTACATCATAATAATAGACAATACAATAAATCATAACTCGATTTTTCCGGATGAAGGACAATCACCTCCCTAGCTTAATTATAAATATTGAATATTAGAAAATATTCTTAAATGGTGGGCTTTTTCTGGTATAATGGTATACGGTTTGTTTATTTTTCACATTTTCAGACTGTTTAAATATTAGTTCATCATTTATTGTTTATTAAAAAAGGAATTATCATGTTGAAAAACTTCATTGTTATGTTGCAAGACGAATTTAAGGGCTATAATCAAGGAAAATTTTTAAAAGATTTAATGGCTGGTATCACGGTAGCTGCGGTGGCCCTGCCTTTGGCATTAGCGTTTGGTGTATCGAGTGGTGCGACGGCTTCGGCTGGATTGGTGACGGCAATTATCGCTGGCTGTGTCATTGGAAGTCTATCTGGTGCTTTCTATCAAATATCTGGTCCAACCGGTGCCATGGCTGCTATTTTGATTGCTCTTATTGGGCAATATGGTATGCAAGGGGTGTTTCTTGCTACTTTTATGGCGGGTATTCTTCTAATTCTTGCAGGTGTCTTTCGTTTAGGCATTTTGACATCCTTAATTCCTTCTTCAGTGATTACTGGATTTACTTCAGGGATTGCTGTGATAATTGCCAGCGGTCAAATTAAGAACTTTTTTGGACTTAAAAATTTTACAGGAACATTTCCTGAGTTATTTAACCAAGTTCTAAACTTAAATATCAATTTTACAGCTATTATTATTGCTAGCTTCACAATTTTATTGATGATTTTTTATCCCAAATCTTGGGGAAGTAAAATTCCAGCATCTCTCGTTTCCATCATACTAACAACGCTCATTGTTATTTTGTTCAAAATTGATGTTCCGGTTGTTGGGGAGATTCCAACAACCTTAATTCCAGAATTACGCTTTCATCTAGGGGATATTAATTTAAACACAATACAAGGATTCATTGTCCCAGCATTTTCGATTGCTGCTTTAGGTATGATTGAAAGTTTACTTTGTGGTGCTTCAGCTGGGCATGCCACAAAGAAACCTTTGGACAATAATCAAGAGTTGCTTGCACAGGGAGTCGGAAATCTGATTTTACCTTTCTTTGGTGGGATTCCTGCGACAGCCGCTATTGCAAGAACTAGCGTCGCAATCAAATCTGGTGCACAAACTCGGATTGCTGGTTTAGTTCACGCGCTTATCTTACTCTTATCCATGTTCTTATTTGCACCATTTATGTCAAATATTCCGTTGAGTGCCTTAGCTGGTGTTTTAATCATGACAGCTTTCCGTATGAATGAGTGGGATGCCATTCGGTTTCTTTTCAAACATAAAATGAAAGGTGGCTTGGTCAAGTTTTTCGTCACTATGGTCATCACTGTCCTTTTTGATTTGAGCATTGCGATTTTAGTTGGTATCTTGGTTGGATTTATTCTCTTTATTTTAAAAGTTTCTCAAATTGAAATTTCAACTTCTCATGTAGACCCTAAACGATTAAATAAAAACTATAATCATGTCATCGACGATTGGCATGTCGTTTACCTTACTGGTCCACTCTTCTTTTTGAATAGTGACAAATTGAAGACTGCTATTGAAGAATTGCCTAAAGATAGTAACGTGATTTTTTCATTACGTGGCGTATCTATGGTTGATGTCACATCACTTAAATTATTCATTGATATTTTTGAAGATTTTAGCAAACAAGGTCGTAGAATCATCTTTTCTTCTATGAGCGAAAATCTCTACACGTCATTCAAACGTGCTGGTATAGTTGATTTAGCTGGAGAAGAATCATTTTATCCTGCAGTTAATCAATTCTTGTTAGAGTTATGGACAAAAGAGTGATGATCCTGAATCATATGATATCACTCTCATAGTTTAGCAGTCAAAATAAAAAAAATAGGTATAACGCCTATTTTTTTTTGGTTTTTTCTTTTAATTCACGAAAATCTGGTAAAGATATCTCCGGCAAGGGTATCTTAGGTATCTCTAAATTTGCAAGTTGTGAATGCTCTGCAAAAGCTAAGATAAACAATTTTGCAGACTTTATTAAGATAGTTTTTTTTGAAGAATCAATCGATCGAAATGAAGAAATGATTGCAGCTAACTGTGAACCAGAATTCAAATCATTTAAACTAGTAACACCACTAGCCATTAGAGTATCAAAAAGAGTATCAGCAAGCAACTTTAACTCTTGACTACTTAAATCATTATTCCACTGCTTAAAAGTCTTTTCCAGATTCAAACTTAAATCTGTCGCTTTTTCCACTAATTGAAAACTTCCCGTTATAACATCAACTTGCCAATTTACAGCAGCATGCTGCAAAATTCCAAAATAGTGACTTCCAACAATTAAGGGTGTCACATCCCAATAGAGCATCACCCCTACAATAGACTCTTCCGGACGAATAACACGTAATTTCTCACGAATTAGTTGATAAGCATCTGATTTCAAATCAGATTCATGAAGACCTGGAGAATCATACAAATAAACAGTAGAAACTCTTTTTTGCAATTCTTCACCAAGATTAGTAACAGCGTAAAGTGCTAAATTGCCCCCTTTAGAATGTCCAGAAACGATGATGCTTTCTTCATTTTGACCAAGATAATCTTTTAAATAGGAAATAGCTGACCGATGAGCTGGAATTTCATGAACATAAGTTAGCTGAAAATCTTCCTTCCAACCAATAACACTATCATCTGTACCTCTAAAAACCATTTGATTATGATTAATTTGAGGTAATCTAAAAAGCATAGCAGCAAACTGCTTTTCAAATTCCTCATCTATCTCATTAACATAATGAGATAACCGTAAGTTTTTAAAACGTTCTGAAGTAGCCATGAGTGACAATAGCTCAACTCTCGCTTTAGTGACCAAGAAATCAAATTCGATATCTTTCTTGTTGTCCTCATACTCGTGTAAAACTTGCATTAACTCTATTTCCTGCAACAAGTCATTCCCATTTAGTATAATTTTCTCATAAGAGAAATAACCGATTTCATTTATACAGAGAATATCACTGTCATTCAATGGCAACTGAGTAAAAGTTTTATCTTTATTTTCTGATAGATAGTCAATAATTGTTGACATAGATACCCTCTTTTCTCATTAAATTTCTACTTTCTTTTTTCTATTGTTGACAAATGTCTTTCTAGCTTCTTCTAATCCAATAACTACAAATGGACAGATAGCTAAATAAACCCAGTGCCATAAGCCAAGTGCTGCTGTATTAAAGAGGTTATGGAAGAAAGGTACATAAACCAAGATAAGGAAAATAATCAACTCAACAATAAGCCCAATATTTACCAACTTATTTCCAAAAATCTTCAACTTAAAAATTGAACTTTCCCCCGCTCGATTATTCATAACCATTCCAATTTGACAGAAAATAATTGCACCTAAAGTCATTGTCGTTGCTTCTTGATAAATTTGACCAGAACTTGCAAAACGTAATAAGCTTCCATTTTTCATAAAATAGGTCAAAAAGAATGCTCCCATAGCAAGCGCAGACTCAATAAGACCATACCATAAAAAGGCTTTTATGAGCAGTGATTTATTGAGCAAACGATCTGTCAATTTTCTAGGAGGAGCTTGCATGACACCCTGTTCTGGAGGTTCAACACCCAGACCTAAAGCTGGCACCATGTCGGTTCCTAAATCAACTGCTAATATCTGCATTACCGTTAAAGGTAGCGGAATCAGTCCTCTTGAAAAAAGAAAGAATATAGATGGAACTGCTTCTGGTGTATTGCTATTAAAAATATAGGTCAAAAACTTTTTGATATTATGATAGACAGCCCGACCTTCTTCCACAGCGTGAATGATAGATGAAAAATTATCATCCGTTAAAATCATATCCGCTGACTCTTTAGCGACATCCGTACCTGTAATACCCATAGCAACGCCGATATCTGCTTTTTTGAGTGCAGGTGCATCATTGACACCATCTCCAGTGACCGCAACAACTTCGCCTAATTCTTGCAAAGCAGTGACTACTCGGTACTTTTGCTCAGGAGCAACACGCGCAAAAACAATTTCACCCTTAAGAACTTCTTTCAGCTCTTGATCGGACATTTCTCCTAATTCAAGACCTGAGACAACTCTTGCTTCATCACCACGTACAATACCAATTTTCTTTGCAATACTAAGGGCAGTCAAACCATAGTCCCCAGTAACCATAATAATACGGATACTAGCTTGATGGCATTTTTTAATAGCTTCTCTAACACCTTCACGAGGAGGATCGCTCATGGCAACTAATCCGAGAAAGACCATATCTTTTTCAAGCGTATCTTGTGTCCATTCCACTTGATTTTGTAAACCATCCTTCCCAAGGGGACGATAGGCAAGAGCAAGCACACGCAAACCATCCTTGGCATAAGCATCATTAGCGGCAAGTATGGTTGACAAGTCTTTATCAGTCAACTCATGCAGGCCATCTTGATCTCTGTAAAAATGACAAAGCTCTGCAATCTCTTTTGGAGCACCTTTTGTAATTGAAATAAGTTTACTACCGTCTACCATATCATCAATTTCATGAACTGTAGTCATCCGTTTTCGAACTGAATCAAAAGGTAATTCTTTTAACCGTGGTGCCCAGTTGTGATTATTCTCTGTGTTAATTCCCGATTTTTCAGCAAGAACATTGAGGCAAGCTTCCGTAGGGTCACCTAACACTGTATAAGACTGATGTTCTTCATCTGGCGGCAATACTTGCGCATTACTACAAAGATGAGCAAAACGGACTAAATATTCTAAAGGTTCATTGTCAACCAAAGATGTTTTATGGGAATGATTATCTCTGATATCTCCTTCAGGTGCATAACCAAGGCCTGTAACATCATATTGATTAGAAATCTGCCATAGATGGTTGACAGTCATCTCATTCTGTGTCAGAGTCCCTGTCTTATCAGAACAAATAACTGAGGTTGCTCCTAAAGTTTCTACCGATGAGAGCTTCTTGACTAGGGCATGATCTTTTACCATCCGTTGAACAGCCATTGCAAGAGACAGAGTTACAGTTGGAAGCAAGCCTTCTGGAATAAAGGCCACAATCATACCCAAAGCAAAGATAAAAGATTTTGCCATAGGTTCATGAACGAACAATGTCGCTGCAATAAAGAAAAAGACGCCTACTGTAATAGCAATTATTGAAATCTGCTTTGTCAATCGATCCAATTCTTTTTGTAGAGGACTTTTTTCTTCAGACATATTTTGTGTGAGATGAGCAATCTGACCAAACTGAGTTGCCATTCCAATACTACTAATAACAACCTTAGCACTACCACTTGAAACAGTCGTTCCTGCAAAAACCATATTATCAAACTCAAGTGCTGTTTTTTGAGGGGCAGTATCTGCCTCACTGTTTTTATAGACAGGATTTGATTCACCTGTCAAAGCAGCTTGATTTACCTGTATGTTAGTTGCAAAAATAATACGGCCATCAGCAGAAATACGATCGCCCTCTTCTATAAGAACAAGATCTCCAGGAACCAGTTCCTCTGCTAATACTTTTTCTTCTTTACCATCACGAATGACTCTAGCATAAGATGGTAACATTTTTTTCAAAGCCTCTGTCGCTTGACTGGCACGATGTTCTTGGACAAAACTAAAAACACCATTAACAACATTGACAAACCAAATAGCTATACCCAGTTCAAGACTGTCAGAAAGGATAGCAACTAAACCACCTACCCAAAGTAAAATTGCCATAAGGCTAGTGAAATTTTTGATAAAAGTCAGGATAATTGGCTCTTTTTTCGTTTCCTTGAGACGATTGAGACCATATTGATTCTGACGTTTTTTGACTTCTTCATGAGTCAATCCTGATATTCTGCTTTCAGCCGCTTCTAGCACATCCTCAGCTGAATAAGTTTCAAGATTAAGATGAGATGGCTTTTCAGAAATATGACTACTCATATTATTTCCTCACTTCTAATTTTTTGTCATCTTTATACTGCTATTATACTCCTTTTTACAAAAGAAAGTGATAAATTACTTGCCTTCAAATTACCTTATGAATCTCAGTAATGCTTATAGTTAGGGTAACAAAAAAGAAGAGAAACTTAGAGAATTCATCTTCTTTTTAACATTACATCATACGTTTCAATTCTTACTCTTTATCGAGAGCAAAATTTTGAAGCTTGCTTATTTTTTGAAGTTTTCCAAGAATAAAGCGTGAAATTGGTCCTATAATGATTAGGTTAAGTGGAAGGGCAAGTACAAAGTTAGTCAGCCATGCTTGTCCGTAGGCACCCCATGTGAGAGTCACTTGGTTAAAAAGTAAGCCATATAAGGACATGAAAGTCACCATGCTGAGTACCATACAACCCGAAATCATGAAAACTTTTAGCAAGCGACTTTCTTTACGAGGAATTTTCTCCAAGATAGCTAAAGCAATTTTTTTAGCAATTGGTCCTACAATAATCACATCTAACAAAAATGCAACGACAAATCCAGGAAGATATCCCATTAAAACATGTTTCCAAGAAAAGTGACCAGCCACAAGCAAGTTCCATATACTCATTCCAAAAACCATCAATCCACACATGAGGCAAGTAAAAAGCAGGGATTCTTTAAAATTTCTAGGCATTTATTTTCTCCATTTCTAATAAATCACAGGAGTCATTCTAGCACAAATAAAAAATCTTCGTAAGCAAAATTTTAAATAAAAAAGAAGAAAACGTTTTACAACTTTCTTCTTTTTTATTTATCTCTGATGGACGTAGGTCAACTAAAACTAGCATAGTAATTCCGTCAATTCACCTACAAATCTGTCACTTACTTTACTAACTCACAACTAATTTACTCAGCAACTGCTACTTTGTAGAGAACTGAATCCTTATATGTCTCCGTGGAAATTGGAAAGCTACTGATGATTATTCGATCACGTGAGCTGTCTGTAATATCACTAAAACCGTCAGCAAAAACTTCTTGTGCTATGGGATGATTTGCTTGAGTTAATACAAAATCAAATGTTTTATCGTTGGAAGTTGTCTGAAGCTCAGCTCGATAATTATTTTCATTAATTTCCACACTATTTGTAAGAGCTGTAATCTCATAAGAAGCAACAACTCCAGATTCTAGTTTTTGCTTGGACAAGACTAGAGTATCTCCGAGAGCATTTTGCCAAGTTCCAGCAATACTTGAATAGTCACCCGCAACCAAATTCACAATTTTAGTAGTTGAAGAATTATTAGAGAGACTAGTACTGGAAATAGTCGTAGAAGATTCCCCTGCTGAAGTCCTTGTACTGGAATATGATTGCGACTGACTAGTACTATCAGATCTAGTAATCCTAGTATAAGAAATTATAGCCATTAAAAGAACTAGTATCCCAATAAGTGTAAGTATCATCCAATATAGTTTTTTCTTTTTCTTCCTTCTTTTCATAAGTTTCCTCTTCCTCTCTTTTTATTATACTATATAAAACAACAGCAGCACTAAAAAACTCTTATTAAAAATAAGAGTTTTAATTATGCACAAATGACGAGAGTAGTTATTTAGCTATTGAGATATGCTGTTCTTAGAGAATTTTTTCCATTCGTGTTTTTTGAACATGGAGTCCTTGACGTTCATAGAATCGTAACGCTCCTTTGTTATCATTCCATACGTTTAGTAAGAGATTATAACAACCTATTTCTCTAGCATATCTAAGAGCAAATTGATACATTTGCTCACCAATTTTTTGACCACGTGCAGTTTCATCAACACATAAATCATCAATAAAGAGAGTTTTGTGAGACACTTGCGGTTCCATTGCCTCTTGTATAATTAGGAACAAATGACCTAAAATCTTACCATCTTCTGATTCATAAACAAAAACTGGTCGCTGGTCATTTTTTAGTAACAATTCAAGCTCTTCTCTAGTAAATTTACTTCCCTTCTTTTGAAAAAGATCAGGTCTGGCTTGGTGATGCACACTCAAAATTTGTTGTAAAAAATCTTCCAAAACTGTTATGTCATTATTAGTAGCACGTCTGATTGTCATACGTTTTCTCCACTTTTATATTTTATATGTTCAATTATAACACTAAAAGAAGAAAATACTAGTTTCTCCTAACAATGACCATCCCACTCTGCATAGAACTCTTCTAAATAATTTTTCATATAGGCATGGCGTTTTTCCGCGATTTTTCGTCCATAATTTGTATTCATCAAGTCTTTTAATTTAAATAATTTTTCATAAAAATGCATAATTGCAGTATCCTGCCCATTACGGTATTCCTCTTGACTAAGGTTTTCTCGAGCTTTCATATTAGGATCATGAATAAGACGTCCCTTATTTCCAGAATAAGCCATACATCGTGCAATTCCAATCGCCCCTATAGCGTCCAAACGGTCTGCATCTTGAACGATACAGCCTTCTAATGTCGCAACTTTCTCATGACCACCACCTTTGAAAGATATGGTCTCAATAATTTTAATGATATGCGAAATATCTTCTTGAGACAATCCCTCTTGTTGGAGCCAATGTTTGATTTTATTGAGTTCTTGCACTGGATTATCATTTAATTTTTCATCAGCCATATCGTGTAAGAGCGCTGTTAATTCACAAATAAAAATATTTGCTCCCTCTTCTTTTGCGATATAGCTAGCCGTATTGCGAACGCGGACAATATGCCACCAATCATGGCCACTGGCTTCATTGCTAAGTTTATCATAGACGAAC
>CAZPYI010000100.1:0-9136 GCA_964590305.1 uncultured Streptococcus sp. | reverse complement strand
AGCGCATATAGGGTTTTAGCCCTAGCCATTCATCTACGGGATAACGTGTCTGTTTCCTTTAGCTTTAGGGCGTAAGACAAAGCGTTCTAAAGAAGGGGTGAGTGGCGTGACTTGAGACAAGACTTCTAGATCGGTCCGTTTAAGCTTCAAGAGTACCAAGAACTCGCAGTTGGCAACGAGTTTACGTCCTTCCTCGGTTGAGAGAACTGTTTCAGGATTTTGGGTAATTCCTGTAGGAAGTGCCCCGTACTTACGGATACGAGAATACAATTCCGTAAAGAAGGTAGCCTGCAATTTATTTTTGAAATAGAGTTGCAGTTCGTCAAAATAAAGCCAGGTTGTCGTTTTTCCTTGATGATTGACCACTTGATTCCAGATATAGTCCTGAATCACTAAAAGAGCGAATGGTTTTAACTTCCCGTTTAATTGTTTCAGGTTGAAAATAATAAAGCGGTTGTTCATATTGACATTGGTTGGATGCGCAAAAATATCGTTTGACCCCATGGTGTAAGGTTCTGCTTTCAAGGCCAGGACTTTGGCGATGTCTTCGGGCTGTTGTTCCAGAACACGTTGCCAGTCCTTAAATGTTGGCTGGGCAATTTCTTCATAGCTCTTCCGTGTGACACGGTCAATCATGGCAAACTCATCGTCAGAGACTTCGGAGAAGATATTCTCAAAGAGGGTTGAGAGAAGATTAGCCTTTTGACCAATCGGGTCACTATCTTCTGCCTGGAGCTTATCCTTATCTGGTAAGTCTAGGAGGTTAAAGTGGTGAGGTGATCCTGGGGCGATAGTAATCACTTCTGCGTTAAACTCACGACCAATATCCGTGTACTCCGCTTCAGGATCAACAATGATGATTTGGTCTTCGGTGTAACGTAAGAGGGTTGGAATAATTTCGCCACCTTTAGCCAAAACAGACTTTCCTGAGCCTGAAATACCAAAAATAGCTCCTGAGCCTGTATTGAGGTCTCTTTTACGGTCAACAGTAATGGCATTTTTTGAGAGTTGGTTTTGACCATAATAAACGGCACGTGGGCTAGTAGAGCGTAAGTCCACATTGGTAAAGGGAACTTGAGTGGCTAGGTTACTGGTCGTCATATCTCGCATGAAACGGCGTTTAACATTGATAAAGGGCACACCAATAGGAAGAATGGTATTGAGAGCTTCTTCTTGGTAAAGGTAACACTTATCCAACTCAACGGTATTCTTACGCACTGAGCGCTGTACTTGTTCGGTGTAGTTGTTTAGCTCCTCTAAGCTGTCTGCCATTAGGTAAATGGCCATAACCCCTGAAAACATTTTTTGATCATTATCTTGAAGTTCTTCCGCCCACTTCTCCGTTTCTCGAGAGGTTTCAACGGCCTTCCCGCCAACTGCTAGTTCTGAGGCATATCCCTCTTTTGCGGCTGCTTTTTGGCTCTTAATCATTTCCCTACGGACACTGGATTTGACGGTTTTAATCTTTTTGAGAGCATCTGAAGTGTCATAAGGTTTCGCATGGAGACTAATGGCTAACTCAATCCCTGTGTCCAAAATGTTTTTAATCAGCTTGTCATTCAGAAAGGTTGGGTACTGCTTAACATAGAGCACTCTGGCATAACTATCATCAATACGCATATGGTCTTTGTCAAACTTCAGGTAAGAGGGGGCAATAAAATCTCTGGTTGATAAGTCAGCGATGCCTATATCTTCATAATTAAAGTCCAAGAAGGCTTCTTTTCGTAATAACTTACGAAAGACAAGAAGCCGCTCTAGCCCATCCATCTCTTTAAAAGTGATCCCAAGTCCGCTGTACTGGCTGTCAATCACATTAGCAGTATCATCTAGAATGCGTCTAGCTTGATGATCTTGATCTGCTTGTGACGTGATGGTTAGGTACTTCTCCACTTTGAAAGTATTCTGTTCCTGGGAGAATCGATCCCTGATCATGGCATTATACTCTTTGCGGTAATCATCATAGTCATCTTGAGCAAGGTCATAACGAATAGCTTTTAAACTGTCACTTTCAACCCTTCGATTCAAAATCAATAACTGTATGTCGTTATCGATGTCCAGGGAATTAAAAATGTCCGCATTGGTTTCAATCACATCAATCCGCTCATCGTCAGTTGCAGTAATGTAACTGGTATCTCCTAATCGGTAAGTCTTTGAATAAGTATCGTTGGTAATTCCCATCAAACCATCAGGGGTTAACCATTGGTAGTTCAAGCTATTTTGAGTAGAAGCTGTCATAGTACGTTTCAAGCGCTTAGCGCGCTCTCTTTCAGCTTTAGAGAGTTTCGGGGTTGTTTTTCGACTGAATAAAGTCATTTCTGGTGTATTCCTTTCTGTTGTAATCGGTTTGATAGGTGCGTTCTTGCTTTGTTAAGAGAAAACGCAGCTCGTCTTTGATTTTTTCGTCAATATGACACCCAAAAATCACAAAAGGCGTTAGCACCATTAAACTAACACTATAGAGGATGGGATTGGGTGTCTTGAACCAAAAAAGGACTGAGGTCACGAGCACCGTCAGTCCAATTCCAAAGAGCAGTATCCACTGCCTTAAAGTCATATAACCTAGGAATGGTCGCTCATAGCTATCCAGGGCTTTTAAAAATTCACTGCCTAAACGTGTCATAATTCTCCTTTTCTATCTTATTAAAATAAAAAACAGTTCCTTTAAGAACTGCTTTTATGATGCCATTTTGCTCTCTTCTCAATAATCTTATCTAACGAGAGTCCCTTAAGACAGAAATATTCTCCGTCTATCTCAAAACCAAACTTCTGATAAATATGATCTCTGCGCTTATGATTTTCAGGATCCTGTTCATCAACGAAAGACAACCAACCTCTAAGTTCTAAACTCGTCCCAAAGGTTTGAGCAATATACCATAATGCTTCTCCAAGTAGCATAGAGCCATATCCTTTGTTCTTAATTTTTGTTTGAAACTCACTAATCCAAAACCCTTTGAGTTTACCCTCATCTGAATAAAGAAATTTCATCCATAACTGACCTTGAAAATAGTCAACTGCTCGATTATCTAACATATCACGCAATTCAAATTTGAGTTTTCTATTTTGGCAGTTCCAGTCGTACTTAACACTAATAACCCAAAAATGGGAATCAACATAGCGATTATAAATAATGATATCACTGCTATCATTGTACCTTGTTAACTTATGAAACCCTTTTTGATATTTAATCAACTGCCGATTAAGGCTACGGATTTGTCTTTCATAGTCCGAAAGCTTTAAAAAAGTCTCTGTGTCTTTCTTTTTGTTCTTGAAAATAGCGCTCAAAATCGTCGTCTCCTTTGAACTCTATTTTATCATAGTCAAAATAGTTTAACCAACTACAAATTAACTCGTGAAACTCTCTGTGATGAATGATACCACTTGTTACACCGTAGACAGCATCCTCGTACATTGTTGATAAAATTTCTGTTAAATAAGCGATGTCTCCACTATCACTTGCATAGCGATGGGCAGCCACACTAAAATAACCATCAACATCAAGACTGCTTAGACGCAGCTCTTGAGGGATATCTGATAATTTAAGTTGATGTCTAAGGAGAGCTTTAAAAATAACACTTCTTAAACCATCATAGCCTTTTCCTAGCTGTTTAGAAGACTCTCGATAAAGCGCAAGCTCCTCTTGTAAATCTTCTATTGACGCTTGAGGGTTCATTACTGGAGAAACTTTCTTTGGTTTTAGCTGATTAAATTCCTTTTCAATCAATTCTTGCACCTCTGTCACGTCCTTACCTCCTAATTAACCTGCATGATATTCTTCGCCATGCGTTGACTGCCAAATAACATAATGATGTAGATAATACCCTTTGCAATGGACATGAGGGCACTGGTCCAAGCCCCTGTGTTAGCGACTGTTAATAAGTCATTGGTCACAATAGCCGGATAGATCATAATAACAATCACAAGAATCAATCCCTGAAGCACAGCTGCGATGTAGAGTTTGAAAAAACCAAAGCAGATTGGTCGTAGACTTTCCATCATATAACAGGCCACAATAATTTTGGCAATGCCCTTATAGGTGTAGAGGGTAAAGGAACGTAAGAGAATAAGTAATTTGGTTGAGATCTGACCGATAAAGTCAACACAGTAGAAAATAATTTTGAAGAAAAACTTTTCAATCGCTCCTAAACCTTTATAATCAGGTGCTTTTGAGCTAAATGGATCCAGACCACTTTTAGCTACTAATTTAATGATGACATTGAAAAGCCAGGATAAGCTATCAAAAATCTCATCCACATAGAGGATGAGAAAGAGCCCAATAGCGTATTTAAGGATTTCTTCTATCCAAAGCTGCAAGGTTAATTCTCCACCGTTACTTTTGAGTTGTTGGTTCCAGTTCATGAGATTAATCCCCATAAAGAGAAGAAGTAATAAAACTGCGACCTTTTCCATAGAGCCAGAAACTGTCTCCATCAGCTGGTAGGCGGTTGGATTATAGTCTTTAAGGCTCATGGTTAATTGGTCTAGTGTGGATTGGTTCATGACCACCACCTCCTTTGTCTCACATTAACCAATGGCTTGAAGCCCTGCGGCTAGGGCGGAAAAGAGTGTTTTTAGAACTGTTCCCAGAAGAGCTCCTAGAATAACGCTTTGAATCCCCTTATCCTTTTTGTCATCAAGTTCCCGACGAATCCCGATGGCTAAATCCCAGGCACCCCATGCCGCCCAACCGATTCCGACAAGGCCTCCTATATTTCCGATGTTATTGATAAAATTGACAACTGTTTGCATAATATACGTCTCACTTTCTGTTTTTAGAATAGAAAAAGACACCAAGATATTATTCTTAGTGTCTCTAATAATGATAAGAGGAAGATTACTCCTCATTTGGATGGAAGGTTAAAGAGAGTGCTGTGATGATAGCCAGGACAACGATAATTGTGATTTCCCACCAGTAATGGATTGGAACACCTTCTGGCATAATCCAGTCGGTATACCAACTTTCTACACTGGCAGGGGGAGCACCTTCTTTCGTCAGAAAAGCATAGTAGCAAACAACTATAAAAGCAACAACTACTTTAAACACAAACCAACCAATAGCTGTCACAAGGAGGCTCTTTATTAAATTGAAGATAAAGAGAAGAATCATCAGAGGAGTTGTAACCATGAGAATGGCTGCTCTTACAAGGAGACTTGGTAAACTCTTCACGCCCGTTAACAAAACGTGACCTAACCAGCTAAGTCCCTTTTTCCACTTGTTTTCTTTAGGCTGTTGATCCACGGTTGTTTTTTTCTGTGTGTAATATTTATAGCCGTTTTTTGTCACATGTGCATCCACTTTCGTGTCCTTTCTCATTTCCATCCCCTCTCTATTGTTGGCTTTATTATATCATAAAGCAAAGGGGAAAACTAGATATTCTCACTCTGACGCTTACGAATCTAAACAAGACTAGTCCCACTAAAATCAGCTCCCTAGAATGGCCAAAAGCTTTGAAGAGTTCTCGTTACCTTTCTTTTTTTGAAATAGCACTCCAATCTATATCTGATTTGAAATTTATTGATGATAATCTACCTAAAAAGCTTCTAAACAGCCTTATCGTATCTATTTTTTAAATTTGTTTAGAAGCTATAGCGATACAAACCTTTTAGTGACATGTTTAGGTCATTATTAAGCTAGACCATTACATTATTTGAAATCGTTCTTGTAGCACCAGCTGTTGCTGGCAAATGAATAGGATCCATGACCCAGTCATTGACAGCGTACCGTTTTGACAGTGTCTTTTCAAAACGATTGCCTGTAATAGTCACATTACCGACATCAGAACTATGTTGTCCAATGGTCGAAGAATAGGCAATTAATTTGCCATTTGAATAGTATGGTAAGAATTGATTATCTTGAACAACAATGTTTGATGTCAGGTAGGTACGACTGTTATAGCTATTGTAATTACTAGTCAAACGTTGAATCATTCCTGCATCCCAAGCACCATTGTTGCTTGACGCATCCATTTGGATAGTTTCTGCATAGAAATTATGGTAATCCGTTCCTAATGGAATAGTAGTTACAGATGTTAAATTAGGCGCATAGCCAATGAACTTGTTTCCAATAAAGCTGGCATTTTGAACACCTCCAAGGTCAAAGATGTGTCGGCTCATCCGTTGCACCATGGTAAAAGTATTATTGACAATCTGCCAATTATTCCCATGATTCGCCATAATCATAAAGTAATCGCCATTAACCAGATCTTTAGCAACCACATTAACATTTTGCATACGGAAATTCTGAACACCATCCGTTGCACCTGAACCAGTTGGTAAACCAAACCAGAGCATTGTCCCATCCACAACTAAATGCGTTCCCTTATCATTCCCTCGAAGCTCTACATTTGAAGACAAGAGAATATACTCGCTTGATGGGGCAGTTCCAATATCTGATTCAGAAATATTAGATCCAATTGTATAGTTCCCCTGTGGTAGATAAAGGGTAATATCTTTGTGCGTTTTAGCATAATCAAAAGCTGTTTGTAAGGCTACATTATTTTGTGTTTTTGTATTGGTTGTCTTTAATGCCACATTGTAAACATACCGAACATCTTGTTCCAAAACATGGACATTCTGTTCCCCATTACTATAAGTAATATGGTATTCCCACCCTCCAATACTATTGTTAGTATTTTTAGATATAGCTGTAACTTGCCCAATCCACGTTTGATGAGGAACAAGATTATAGCCATTACTTTCATTAGTCGCATAAGATTGAATCTCTACAGTCTGATTAAGGGCATATTTTGCCACAGTTTTAATCTCAAGATCTTTAACAGAGTAGTTAGTAGCTACTAATCCTAGTAAATTGCCTTTTTTTGTCTGCCCATAAACATGTATCGCGTAATCACCAATATTATTCTTGTGATCAACTAAATTGAAACTTGTAGAAAAAACACTAGACGATTGTTTAGTAGCGCTGTACCAAATAAGATCATCTTGCCCATCTTTACTTGACCAAATAGGAATCTTAATTTCTGTAAAGTAAGTGGGTACATTAGAAACGGTGACTTGATAAGTGTTATTTCCTTTATTTACAGTCACCACATCTATTTTTGGACTAGCCACTTCATAACGTGTCGCGAGTAACCCAACTAGCTGTCCTGTTTTTGCCCCTACACCATAAACATGAACATGATAAAGACCAGTCTCGTAATTATGGTTTTCTAGGGTCACACTCAATCTATAAGAGCCATCTACCTGCTTAGAAGCGCCATACCAAATAAGGTCATCTTGTCCCTTATTTTCAGTCCATATTGGTACTGTGACAGCTGAAAGATAGTTTGGAACATCCTTTAGAGTAATCTCAAACCCATCAGAGCTTTTTGTAAATAAAGTAGTGATTGACTTTGTTTCAACCACATAAGAACTTGCCATAAGCCCTTCTAACTTACCAGTAATAGCACTCATGCCATAAACATGAATCGCATATTTCCCTGTTTCATAATTGTGTTGAGACAGGCTAAACACTGTACTATAATTTCCATTAGCCTGCTTACTTGCTCCTTGCCAAATGATATCATCTTGACCTTTATTTTCTGTCCATATCGGTACTTGAACGGATGTGAAGTCACTTGAGATACCTGAAAGGGTGACTTGAAAATCCATATCATTCTTTTTAACAACAGTCATTGTGACCTGTGGCTTGTCAACTTTATAAGTCATAGCACTTAGACCTATCATTTTGCCATTTTGATTAAGATAAGTATGGATGTTATAGAGACCATACTCACGGTGATTTTTACTTAAGTCAACAGTTGCTTGACCTTCTTTATCTGCGGTGTACCAGATAAGGTCATCTTGTCCCTTATTATCAGTCCACACAGCATACATGAGAGTTCCTGTTGCTAGTAACGTCTGATGGTAACTGATTTCAAGTTTTGTCTCCTCTCTCTCAACACTGACAATCGGTTGATTAACTATGGTTAAGGTTAAAAGTGTTTAGAAGTGCTTTTGTAACGTTGAGTGAAAAGAAGTTTTCTGCCATTTCTGCCGTCCTAAAAAAAGGAGATATAAGAGTTTCGACATTTAAGTAGTGGTAACTTAATTATCAAGACCCCAGATAGAGTTATAGTCTTTTAAATTTTCTTTACTGTTTTCAGCTTCTTTCCTGACAAAGACTTTAATTTCTGATTGTAGTTCCTGCAATTTCGGGTAGAAAGCTTCATAGTAATCTTGGTTAATTTGCGATTTTCCAAAATTTATATGAAAATTACTTTTCCTTTTTTGAAACACAATATCTAACCAAAAAGTGGTACTTTCTATCTTTCCCAGTAAATCTTTCAGAAGTTCATAATTATCTTTAGGATTGTCAAATAAAAGTGAGTCTATAAAATGCTCAGTTAAATCTTCTGGATTTATATGAATATTATTTTTATTCGCAAAATGTATGAGATCTCGTTCATCACTTTCCTGTAATCTAATCGTCTCCTCTATGATTTCTTTAGGAATATGTGGAAAAAAGTCACTTTCTTCTTCAATACGTTTTTTTAGTATATAAAGATATTTTTCATACATGTCACCGTACAGTAACTCGTTTACAGATATCTCTCCTAACGTTGCAATTTTTAGAAGATTAGGCTTATTTGGTAAATTCCTCCCTTTCTCCCAATTATTAACAGTACCTTTGCTTGTCTTAAAACGTTCTCCAAATTTTTCCATAGACTCCCCAAGAGAGAGCCTTATTTCATGGATTTTAATACCAACTGTTTTATTATCAATTTTCATTATTTACCACCTCTTTATTTATATAATAAACTTTTATTTTTAGAAAGTAAATAAAAGTATTGACAAAGTAAAATAATGTAATATAATAAAAGTATTCAAAAGTAAAGGAGGGTGTTTAATGATTCAAAAAAATAAAATACGTGGGTATAGAAATATGCTAGGTATGACACAAGAAAAATTAGGAGAAGAGTTAGGAATAACTAAACAAAGCTACTATGCTAAAGAAGTTGGGAAAAATTCTTTTTCTGATGACGAAAAAATGAAGTTTAAAAAATTACTTCTACCTTTATTTCCTAATATCACACTTGAAGATATTTTTTTTAATTAAAAAGTATGCAAAAGTAAATACACAGGAGGTGGACGATGGAACTAGTTTACATGGACGGCAAAAAAGAGCCGTACACTACAAGCG
>CAZPYI010000099.1:0-9168 GCA_964590305.1 uncultured Streptococcus sp. | reverse complement strand
AAACAATTAGCTAATGAAGGGATGACAATGGTCGTTGTGACACACGAAATGGGATTTGCCAAAGAGGTCATTGACAATATTTTATTTATGGTTGATGGCGCAGTTGATGTTTTCACTGATACAAAAAGTTTTTTTGAAAATCCAGTGAGCGAACGCGCTAAAACATTTATCTCACGCTCTTTAAAATAACTACTTAGGAAAGCATTTTAGGTTTATAGAGCTAAGTTAGACACAAAAGAGATAGTAAATTAAATTTACTATCTCTTTTTATTGAAGTCAGTTTAAGCAAAAAGATAGAGACAGATAGCGATTATTCTGAACTAACAATACTATCTGGATTAGGGAAGGCATTAGTAAGAGTCTTGTTTTTACCTTTTTCATGTTGGATAATGTTTTTAAAATACAATGGAACCCCTTTTGCCATTGAAAAATCACTAGTATCCATTGCTTGAATATGTATGTGTGGCTCAGTCGAATTCCCAGAATTCCCACAGTTTGCTATATGTTGCCCTTCAGACACAAGTTCTCCTTCTCTGACAAGGAGTGAATCTTTTTGTAAATGAACAATAGCAACAAAAATGTCACAATTTTCAGCCTTAATAAGGATATAATTTCCTGCGATTTTGTTGTGCCCCATACGTACGCGAGAGGCTTGCCCCAGCGCATAAGGTAAGAGAGAGAAAATAGAGCGTCTCGCTTCATGATCGGTTTCGTTATTGTGGATTCTTATTACTTTTCCATTAATTGGAGATAAGACTGGTCTACCAAAGCTATAAAACAGTTCTGGCGATTCAGTAGCTAAGATGGTGCGCCAGCTCATAGAAGGAGCAGTTTTCTTCTGGTCATTGACTGCCATGAAATCAATAGCGTACCTAGTCCCGAATAAATTAGTCCCATGACTCGGGATTTGCTTTGCGGGTGTGTAACCAACTAGCCACTTTCCCTCAAACGGTAGGGAAGCAATGAGGTAAGGCTCATCAGTGTTTTCAATGTTTTTAGCAGTATTTTGCATTTGGATTCCCCCGTTAGAGCCTATTTGCAGTAATCACACGATAAGTACTGGCATTGATTGTGATACTTACTTTTTCCATTTCATCAGAGATATAGTAGTTTTTGCCTTGTTTTGTGATGGGATTGTTATTTTTTAATCATCATACTATTGACTCATTCTGACTTTTTGTTCAGAGCTTAAAAGTTTTAGTATAAATTCTTTTTCTGAATCGGTCAATTCTTTATATTTTTTTTGATTTCCACGTGCTAATCTTATACTAATTATATTTCTGAATGCAGTTTGCTCATTTTCGGTCAATGCATCATAAAATCTCCGTAAACACTTGACTTGATTAATAGTCAGTTTACCCTCTTCTTTAATCTTAGAAATAATACTTCTTTGAAAATCATTACTACTAAAACATGCATTAAGCGCTTCATATAAGATTTGTTCTCAATAAACGTGTTTGTCATCTTTGAGCCTTTTTTCTGTGACAACAATACCTTCAACATCATAAAGATAATCTTTATTCACAGCCATGTGGTTAATAAATTTATTAATACAGGAACTACCAGTAATCATTTCATTCCCATTTATGTTATTTTGAATAGTGTATTCGTATCTAATTTCTTTATGACCACACAATTGACAATTAAAATCAGCATTTTCATTATCAAACAATCCCACATAGGTTCATTCTTTTTGAGCCAAATAAAATTTATTTCTATTCTCACTCAAAGGTAATAAATTTTGTTCAGCTCTTTGTAGCCACACATTATCCAACATATTAATACCCCAATCTCTTCTTTTTCTATCTAATTTCTTAGTTTTCATGTCTGCTATTATGCTTAGCTATGTTTATATTAAAATATTACTTAATTGAAATTTATAAAAGCATTCGTCCTCAAATTCATAATATAAATGTACAAAATTGTCTAGTAAAGCATAAATAATTACTACTCATTTCTATCTAATTATATCACCTTAATAATTTTAATTACTACTATAAACTAGAAAAAGATCAGCTAACGTTTCTTCTATCTCTAAGCTTGCCTCGGCTAGGGAGTATTTATGTTACACAAATGGTAGCTATATATAACATTATCGGATGTAAAATCGGATATATCCTTTTTTAATACAAAACACAAAATTAAAAAAACACTACCAGATGAATAAAATTTGCTAGTGCTGAAAATTAATTGATTTTTTTAATCTTTCTATTTAACTCTGTGTATTATCTTTAAAGATAGCATTATACTTTCCGATAGTTACTAACTATAACTCTACCACGCTACTTTCATTAGATTTCATGAGAAATAAAATATATTAGACTAGATATACGAATTATGGAGCAGGCGCCCTTCTATAATGTCAACAAGAATTAAGACTTATGAGTAAATCTTATCAATGAGAATAGAGTGAGAATTATGCCCATGATAGCAGGAGCTGCATGTCCAAATATAACATAGACTTGCCCTCCAATGATTGGACCAACAAATTTTGAAATGGACATAAGAGCTTGTGAAACTCCTTGTATGCGTCCTTGTTCATTATCAGAGACTGCCAAAGAGACCAAACCATTAAATGCTGTTCCAAAGACTGAATCACCAAAAGCATAGATAAACATTGAGAGAATAAAAATTGGCCATAATTGAGTCAATCCAGAAATTGACATCATGGTGAAGCCAATCATTTCGGAGTAAAGAGCTATTTTCATTAATTGCCCTTCATTTAATTTTTTGAGCAGATATGGCATAACTAGTGTTTGTGTGAAGATATCTTGAAAGCCCATAATAGATAGAACCAATCCGATTGAAACAGCCGACCAAGCAAAGCTATCAATAGAGAATTGCGATACTGTGGCTTGAAGTGAACCGGAAGCTAGCCAGATTAATAGTCCAGTGAACATAAAGCGACTGACAGCTTTCATTTTAAAAATACCAGAAATTTCAGTAAAGGGATTAAGTCTAGCAAATGAAATTCTGGTTGATCTTTTTTCCTTTTTAAGACTTTCAGGCATTGCAACTACGCCAAAGATAAAGTTGAGTATTGCAAGCCCGGCTCCAACAAGGAATGGAAAGGAATTTCCAAAATTGGCTAAAAGCCCTCCAACTGTAGGTCCTAAGATTGTGCCAATGCCAACCGCAGCAGCCGACCAACCAAAGACTTTTGTACGTTCTTCAGGTTCAGTAATATCTGCGATATAAGCAAAGAGCGCACCAACATTTCCAGCAGTCACACCGTCAATAATACGACCAAGGAAAAGTATGGGAAGTGAGCTAACTACTCCACCCACACCAAAGATGATGTAGCCAACTGCAGAACCCAAGATGGAAATAAGCAAGATGGGTTTACGACCAAAATGATCAGATAATGTGCCGAGTGCTGGTCCTGCAATAAATGCAAAAAGTGCATAAACAGCAGTAATCAAACTGATAACAAAAGCTTGCTGGTTCTTACCGACCATTCCGTCCACTATAAAGGGAATAGCGGGGGAAATAATTGTGAAGCCCAAGCCTGTCATAAAAACTGAGAATAGACCAAATGTCAGAGCGTGTTTAGTAATTGTAGATTTCATTGTAACTATCTTTCTATAATATTTTCGTCATTTGCGATGCCTCGTTTATCCGAAAAAGCATTTATGTTTCTTAGGAAACAAAAATAAGTTTATCACTCTTTATTGTCCGTGTCAATAATATAATAAAAAAAGAACTACATTATTTTTTAAAAGTAGTTCTTAACGCTTTATCGAGATGATGGTTGTATTTCTCTAAGAAGTTCAAGATAATCTCACTTTCTTGTTCAGATAACTCTTCAAATACAACTTCATCATGTTTGAGAAATTTCTTGTGCATAGCTTCATGTCGATTGTTTATTTCCGTTCCTGCTTGTGTTAGCCGGAAATAAACTTCTTTTTTATTTTCAGGACTCTTAAAACTTTCTATTAATCCTTTCTTGAGTAGTTTTTTTGTGACTTTGCTAATTGCTCCACGTGTAACATAGAGTGCTTCTGCAAGTTTTGTGACATTGGGATAGTCAAGCAAAGCGATAAGTTCAATTGATTCAATCTCTGAAAAGCTTATCTCTGAAAAGGCACTCTCCATTTGCGGACGATAGTAGTAATTAATTTTATTATGTAAGTCTGTTAAATTTGATAATATTTCTGCTTGCTGGAACATCTTGCTCCTTTCTTTTTCAATTATGTTATCTTATTTTACTTTCCAGAAAAATAAAAGTCAATTTTAATTTTGATAAAAGTTATTTTCAGAAAGCCTATTGGCAGTAATCACACGATAAGTACTGGCATTAATTGTGATACTTACTTTTTCCATCTCATCAGAGATATAGTAGTTTTTTCCTTGCTTTTTGATGCAATTATTATTATCTGATAGAATCGACATAAGAAATTCTTCAATCTCTGGATGAGTCATTGAAGTGCATAATTTCTTGTTGATACGGTCATAGACTAATTCGGTATAACAAATTTTCTCTAGAATAGTCTTTCGTAAGTCGTCCATTATTTCCCCAATTCTTTTAAGTCGATTTCTTCGTATCTATTGTGTCCAGATACAGATTTTTTATATCTCCAGCATCTTATGGCATCCTGAAGTGATAAGTTTTTGTTAGCTTCAAAGAATTCTCGAATGTAAGTATTGTATTCAAATTGTCTGTCTATCCTTGTTTTGTTACGCTTTTTATCTTCAAGAATGTGATAGTATGCTTCAATAGAGTCTTTATAAGTTTTGCCAGAATTTTGCTTCAACCAATTTTGAAATGTCACATTAAATGAAAAATTTTTCCCGATTTCTTTTTTAAAGAATGCTCTATGATTTTGTGAACAGATAAAATTATCCTCAATCTTATCTTCAAGATGTAATTGAGTGATTGTATTTTTTGTTGATGACGGTCTGTTAGTTATAAGTTTTTCGCCAGTATCGAGAAAGTGAGCTATTCTATTAGTTAGCGCTTCTTTATTTCCGCTTGTCTGAATGCCTTCTTGTTTACAAAATGCCATCAATTCTTTTTTCAAATAGTAAAATTCACGGAATGTTGTGGCAGAAATTTCAGTTGATAATTCAGGTCTTTTCACAATTATCTCCTTTTACTCTTACCTATAGTATATCATGGTTTTAGTCGTTTAATTGACATTAAAAAGCGAGTCGCAATAGTAGCAACTCACTTTTACTTTGAATATATTTACACTATAATCACTCTTGTATATTTACCGTTTAATTGTTGAAATCATAATCTTTCACAACTTTGGCACTTGTAATTGTCACATCAGTATTTGGTTTATCACTCGTTGTCTCAACTTCAGCAATTTTATCTACAACATCCATGCCATCAATAACTTGACCAAAAATGGTATAACTGCCATCAAGACTAGGGTTCCCACCTTTTGCATAGGCATTAATGATTGCTTGTGGATAACTTTCCGAAGATAGTGAAGAGGATTGGTCACTTGGATTTTGATTGATATAAAACTGGCTGCCATTGGTATCAGCGCCAGAATTTGCCATAGCAAGGGCTCCTCTAATGTTATAGAGATAAGGAGAAATCTCATTTTTGAAGCCAGTTCCAGAATCAATAGATTTGTCTTTTCCGTTCCAGATGGATTCTCCTCCGGTACCATCTCCTTTAGGATCACCTGTTTGAATCATGAAATCATTTATAACACGGTGGAAAGTCAAGCCATCAAAATAACCGTCTTTAGCATGAGTTAGAAAATTTTCAACAGCTAAAGGAGCATATTTAGGAAATAGTTTGATTGTAATATCACCCATCGATGTGCTTAGAATAACCTTTGCTTCGTCATCAGCAACCTCTGAGCTTAATTGTGGAAATGCAGAAGCATCAGCCGTTAGTGCAGTTTTTAACTCTTTCTGATAGCTTTCAGATGCCGCAGTGCTTTCACTAGCGGAAATGCTTGAATCTACGTAATCATCACCTTTAATAGCACGTGTGATGCTTTCACATCCAGTAAGAGATAGTAAACCAATAAATGCTATGCTAAGATAAAACAGTTTTTTCATGCCAACTCCTTAAAATCATATTTCTATTATTTTATCATAAATTGAATAGGATGACGTAAAAGCTTAAAAAATGCTATAATAAACTTATGGCAAAATCAAAATCAAGAAAAAAAAGTCGCTCTAAAAAAAGACCGACAAAAGCAGAATTAGAAAAACAAAAAGCACTTAAGAGATTTGGGATTTCTGTTCTTACAGCAATCATTTTTTTCTTTGCAATCATTCAGTTAGGGCGCTTTGGTGTCACAACTTATAATGTTGTCCGCTTTGCTGTTGGCAGTTTGGCCTACTTTTTAATGTTTTCTGTACTTATCTATATTATTGGATTTAAATGGCTTCATAAAAAACAAGGTCTTGTGGGCGGATTCGTTATTACAATGATAGGTTTGCTTTTGGAATGGCAAGCATATCTTTTCTCTCTACCAGAAAATCGTGGACACGAAGTTTTTACAAAGACAGCACGGATTATCTTTGATGATTTGATTTCTTTTAAAGTGTCTGCATTCGCTGGTGGAGGTATGCTGGGAGCACTTCTATACAAGCCAGTGTCATTTCTCTTTTCAAATACTGGCTCATTTATGATTGGTGCACTTTTCATAGTCCTTGGAGCATTTCTGATGAGCCCATGGGATTTATATGATATTGTTGAATTTTTTAAGAAAAAATCAGGAGAATTTGCAGCTAGAAGTGAAATAAGAAAACAGAAACGTTTTATTAAACGTGAAGAAAAGAAAGAACTTGCCGAAAAAGCAAGACTTGAAAAAGCACAAAAAGAGGAAGAAGAAGCCTTAGCAAGGTTATCTGTTGATCAGGAAACAGGAGAGATTTTGGATGAGAATACAACTAACTCTTTAGAAAATTTACAGGAAGACTCCTATCAAGAAGCCGAGATTCTTGCTTACGATACTATTGATGAAGAAGAAATTTTCCAAGCTGATTCTAGACAGATTAATGATTATCAAGCTGATGGACTCATCATTGACGAGGGAGACTTAGACGGTACTTTGGATGTTGATTTTTCAGCCAAAGCCAATCTTCTTTATAAGTTACCAACCCTAGACCTTTTCCAAGCTGACAAACCCAAAAATCAATCCAAAGAAAAGAATTTAGTTCGGAAAAATATAAAAGTCCTAGAAGATACCTTTAAAAGTTTCGGAATCACAGTTAAGGTTGAGCGGGCAGAAATAGGACCATCTGTTACTAAGTTTGAAATCAAACCAGCAGTCGGAGTGCGTGTCAATCGTATTTCCAATTTAGCTGATGATTTAGCTCTGGCTTTGGCAGCAAAAGATGTTCGTATAGAAGCACCGATACCTGGGAAGTCTATGGTTGGAATTGAAGTTCCAAATTCAGAAGTAGCTACCGTGTCTTTCCGTGAATTGTGGGAACAGTCGAACACTGATCCTGACAAACTTTTAGAGGTTCCACTTGGTAAGGCTGTGAATGGAACGGTACGAAGTTTTGATCTTGCTCGCATGCCTCACCTACTCGTGGCTGGTTCGACAGGTTCGGGGAAATCTGTTGCAGTGAACGGTATTATTGCTAGTATATTAATGAAAGCTCGACCTGATCAAGTTAAGTTTTTAATGGTGGACCCCAAAATGGTTGAGTTATCTGTTTATAACGATATTCCTCATTTACTTATCCCAGTAGTGACAAACCCTCGAAAGGCAAGTAAGGCACTTCAAAAAGTTGTTGATGAGATGGAAAACCGCTATGAACTTTTCAGTCGTGTTGGTGTTCGTAACATCGCTGGTTATAACGCTAAGGTGGAAGAATATAATGCTCAATCAGAGCAAAAACAAATCCCTCTTCCATTGATAGTTGTTATCGTAGATGAACTTGCCGACTTGATGATGGTGGCTAGCAAGGAAGTGGAAGATGCCATCATTCGTTTGGGACAAAAAGCACGTGCAGCAGGTATTCACATGATTCTAGCAACACAACGTCCCTCAGTGGATGTTATTAGCGGTCTAATTAAGGCTAATGTACCATCACGTATAGCTTTTGCAGTGTCATCAGGAACAGATAGTCGAACGATTTTAGATGAAAATGGGGCTGAGAAATTGTTGGGTCGTGGGGATATGCTCTTTAAGCCTATAGATGAGAATCATCCTGTACGACTTCAAGGCTCATTTATTGCGGATGAAGATGTGGAAGGAATTGTTTCATTTATCAAGAAGCAAGCTGATTCTGATTATGATGACAGCTTTGATCCAGGTGAGGTTTCTGATGATGCTGGTTCTGCAGGAAATAGCGGGGAATATGAGGGAGATCCGTTATTTGAGGAAGCTAAAGCTCTGGTTTTGGAGACTCAGAAAGCAAGTGCTTCTATGTTACAAAGACGACTGTCAGTTGGTTTTAACCGTGCAACTCGATTGATGGATGAACTGGAAGAAGCGGGTGTTATCGGACCTGCAGAAGGTACCAAGCCAAGGAAGGTTCTTCAAACCAGTTAAGGCAACCTAAGAATTTAGAACTAGTGATGTAACCATAAAAATGGTCGTGATTAAATAAGAAAAACCAGATAAAAGCTATCTGGTTTTTCTTATTTAATGGATTCAAAAAATTTATCTAGGTAAGAAATATAATAATGACAGTTAGTAAATAGCAAAAAAAAGTTACAATAAAGCCAATACGCCAGAAAAGTTTGAAAAACCTTCTATAAGAAAAGGCATGAACCCCCCACAATAGTACGATTGTTAAAACAATAGCCAACAAAGACATTACAATCAAATAATAGGGAAAAAAATTGTGGGTATAGAATTCTTGAGATACAAGTACCAATTCAAAGGCATATAAAGGTAACGAAAAGTCGGCAAAATTGATTTTAAACCTTCGTAACCGAAAAAATTTCACAAGTATAAAAGAAAAGATTGGCGTTAAAAAAAGAAAAGCGAGCGCCATTAATTTATATATCATCATAAGACTATTTTAACCTGAAATGAAAAAGATAGCAACTGCATACGGTTTCCAATCATCAATTTAATTTACTAGGAGCTACATAGGAACCCCTCTCAGCTTTTTATCTCTATAAGTTAAGATACAGGATCCTCCTTCAAGAAACATCAAAAATGCAAGACTTGACAAAGGTAAGTGTCTAGAGTTTCGGGAAACGTAAAATTAAATACCTTATAGTCTAAGAGA
>CAZPYI010000098.1:0-9180 GCA_964590305.1 uncultured Streptococcus sp. | reverse complement strand
TATCAGCATCTGGACGATATTTAGAAATCAAACGTGCTGTATTACCTGATTCTGTAAGAGCAACAATAAGTTGAATATCCATTGAACTTGTTGCATCTTTAACAGCTGAAGCCATAACCTCAGTCTTAGTTGTACGAGCAAATTTAGATGAATCCAAACGTCCATACTCATTAAGAAGAGTTTGTGCATTTTTATCAATTGTAGCCATTGCACGAACAGATTCAACAGGATACTTACCATTTGCAGATTCACCTGAAAGCATTGTCGCATCAGTTCCGTCAATAACAGCATTGAACACATCAGATACTTCAGAACGTGTTGCACGTGGCTTATCAGTCATTGTTTCAAGCATATTTGTCGCTGTGATGACTGCTTTACCAGCTGCATTAACTTTAGTGATAATCATTTTTTGGTAAACTGGAACCATTTCAAATGGTACTTCAATACCCATGTCACCACGAGCAATCATGATACCATCCGCAGCTTCAATAATTTCATCAATATTATCAATACCTTGTTGATTTTCGATTTTTGCGAACAATTTAACGTGTCCGTTACCAGTCTCTTCACAAATTTCTCGGACTTCATTAACATCTTTTGCAGTACGTACAAATGAAATAGCAATGAAGTTAAGGCCTTGTTCAAGGCCAAAACGGATATCAGCATTATCGCGATCAGCCAAAGCTGGGAAAGGAATTTTTGTATAAGGAATATTTACACCTTTTTGATTAGCAATAATCCCATCATTTTCAACTTCAACAATAAACTCTTTTGTTGCATCATCTTTAGATGTAATTCTAAGGCCAAGTTTTCCATCGTCAACAAGAACTTGTTTCCCAACTTCCACGTCACCATAAATGTCAAGAGCACCAGCAACGTTTAAAGCAATTACATCACGAGTTGATTTAATACCTTGTTTAGTAGCCACACGAATGACTTCGCCAGTCAAATATGAATATTCTTTTGTGCCATCTTCAAATAATTCTGTACGAATCTCTGGTCCCTTAGTATCTAAAAGGAAGCCTACTTTTTGTCCTGCAATTTCTTCTGCAAGACGTACTGTTGCCATACGAGCACCTTGTTCTGAATGATCTCCATGTGAGAAGTTAAAACGGAAGACGTTTGCACCTTCAGTAATTAATTCTGAAATTTTTTGAGCCGATGCTTCAACATCCAGTTCTTCACCCCAGTAGCCATCTTCACCAAATTTTTTACCACCACGGAATTCTACCGCAGGACCAAGTGTAGCAACAATTTTTACGCGTTTTTTCATGATAACTATGAAACTCCCTTTATTTATTGTCGATTATCGACTTAATAACAATATAACTTAATTCAAATAATTTTAGTGTGCAATATCACGATTTAATTTTGCAAAATCAAGTCGTGCTTTGTGAGGATTATTCACAATGATTTTCCCGTTCTCAGCCAAGCTGAAGAGAGCACCCTCTTCTTCTGTACTAAGAATTGGGCTTTCAACAAGTGCCTCATTATGAACACCAACTGCAATACCACCACGACCCTCTTTCAGTAGTTCAACTGCGTGAGCGCCCATCCATGAAGCTAGTACGCGATCGCGAGGTGTTGGAGCACCTCCACGAAGAATATGACCTAAGTTTGTTACTCGAAGGTCACTAGTATCACCAGCTTCCTTCATCTCAGCAGCAAATTTTTCGCAGTGCATAACACCTTCAGCAAGAACAATAAGGTGATGACTCTTTCCTTTATATTCATAGCCATATCGAACTTTTTCAACAACATCCTTGATATCATATGGTTCTTCAGGAATGATGATTTGATCAGCTCCTGATGCAATACCTGACCAGAGTGCGATATCACCAGCATTACGTCCCATTACTTCAACAACAAAAGTTCTATTATGACTTGATGATGTATCACGAATTTTATCAAGTGCATCTGTAGCAGTTTGAACTGCAGTATCAAAACCAATAGTATAATCTGTTCCAACAATATCATTATCGATTGTTCCTGGAAGACCTATAGCAGGGAAACCATGTTCAGTTAAGCGCATGGCACCGTGATAAGACCCATCACCACCAATTACGACAACTCCCTCAATACCATTCTTCTTAAGTTGTTCAATTCCTGCT
This sequence comes from uncultured Streptococcus sp., assembly GCA_964590305.1. Lineage (GTDB taxonomy): Bacteria > Bacillota > Bacilli > Lactobacillales > Streptococcaceae > Streptococcus. The sequence goes on along the minus strand of CAZPYI010000098.1, from coordinate 7,069 downwards.
AATTGGCCTTCAAGGTGGACAAATTCAGGGTATCGAGCTGAGCGAAGGAAAGTTCCACCATGTGATAGTGTATTGGAAACACTACGAGCATCTAACGGAAAAATATCTCCTTCAACCATGCCAGCATAGCCTCGATTAATCCCATAAACTTCCATTCCTTCAAAAATCGCTTTGCGAACAACTGCACGAATAGCAGCATTCATCCCTGGAGCGTCACCGCCACTAGTTAAAACAGCAATACGTTTCATTCTACTAGTTACTCCTTTTATTAATTTATTGCTTTCATTATAGCATATTACATTTTAAATTGCCTCACTTTGTCATTGATTTTATCGAAAAACCGTTTTCACTACATACTGTGTGAGTTCCTCTTCTAATTCTTTTGTTTTCTTCACAAAATACTTCTGACTCTGGATAGTTTCTTTATTATCTTGATAATGCAAAACAACTGATACATCTCCAGGAAATTGAGAAAGAACCCGTGAAATTTCTTTGTCATATTGGTGACTCTCTAGTAAAATCCAAAGACGCTCCATTGTTACTTCTTGTGCCTTATATAAAACCATTTGCAATCTATCATCACGATTTTGAATTTTCCCAGTAAGATAGTAATATTTCCCTTCAAAAAGTTGCCCTTTATATTGTAAAAATGTTTCTGGAAAAAGTGTCACATCTAATTTATTATTTGTATCAGTCACACTAAGAAAAGCCATCTGTTGCCCCTTAGTCTTTGTACGTATTACTCGTATAGTATCTATTTGAACTAAAACAGTTGCTTGTGTATTTTCCTGTAAATCATTTAAAGCCGTAAAAGGATAAGTTGTCTGTTTACCAATTTCTAAAAGAGGATGCGGACTCACTCCTACACCTAAAATATCTTGCTCCAATTGATATTTTTCACTTATTGAATAATCCTCGACCTCAATCCAACTATATGAAGAATCAGCAAACAAGCTCCCTAATTCATTTACAAAGATAAATAAGGATTCCAAATTCTCCTCAACTTTTCGCCGATTAAGCTCATAAACATCAAAAGCTCCAATTTCAACTAAAGGTAAGATAAATTCTTTTTTTTGATAACTAGGAGGTAGGTGCGTTAAAAAGTCTTCAATTGATTGAAAAGGACGATTCTCAATTATCCAATAACCCAAATCTCTAGGTACAGCTTTTAAATTTTTGAGACCTAAGTAGATGCTATCTTCAGAAATTTTGTCACTATAAGGAATAGTATTTATATCTATTTTTTTTATAGTAAAGTCTGATTCTAGAGCATCTGAAATATAGCCACTGCTTGAGTAATTTAGCATGATGTCATAAAAAATGCTTGGGTAATGCGTTTTAAAATATGCTAACTGGAAGGCTAATGCAGAATATGCAAAGGCATGGCTTCTATTAAAACCATAACCAGCAAACTTGGCCATGCGGGTAAATATATCCTGAGCAGTCTGGCTTGAATGACCTTGCTTTTCTGCCCCTTCTAAAAATTCCGACTCCATTTTTTGCATCTCAGAAAGATTTTTCTTAGACATAGCTCGTCGTAACAAATCTGCTTTTCCAAGACTAAAACCAGCATAGACTTGAGCAATCTGCATAACCTGTTCTTGATATAGCATGATGCCATAAGTCGGTGCTAAAATACTTGCTATAGTGGGATCAATTAAATCAATTTTTTCTTGACCAAAGCGACGCTTAATAAAATTCTCTGTATAATCACTTGCACCGGGGCGATTCAAGCTCGTAGTTGCCACAATATCTTCAAATTTTGTGGGTTTTATTCGCTTGAGTAGATTAATTGCCCCTTTTTGTTCAAATTGAAAGATTCCTTTTGTCCTACCTGCAGCAAAAAGAGCTAATGTATCTTTGTCTTCAAGATTAATTAATTTGATATCAATAATTTTATTAAATTCATCAGCAACTTTTTCTTGCATCTTTTGAACAAATGTTAAATTTCGAAGACCGAGAAAATCCATTTTAAGAAGACCATTTGCTTCAACACTTGTAGCATCGTATTGGGTAACCATCATGTCTTCGCCAGATTTTAAAGGAATATGCTCTGTTAAATCATCATCACTCATGACAATTCCAGCCGCATGAATAGATGTTTGTCGAGGATTTCCTTCGATCCGTTTAGCAATTGTAAAAGCCTTTTGGTATTCTACTTTACTATTGATTATCTGTCGGAAACTGATATTCTTCTCATAAACAGTTGTCAAGTTATCTCTGAAACCTATTTTTTTTGTAATATTACTCAACTCATATTCAGGGGTGCCAAAACGTTTAAAAACATCACGAATAGCCTGTCTGGCTCCAAATGTAGAAAATGTCACAATCTGTGCTGAATGCATTGAACCATATCTATCACGAACATAATGTAAAAATTCACTACGATATATATCAGGCAAATCAATATCAATATCAGGCATACTGTAACGTTCCTCATTAAGAAAACGTTCAAACAAGAGTTTATTTTCTACTGGATCAATTCCAGTAATGTCCAGAGCATAAGACACTAGAGACCCAGCAGCAGACCCACGTCCCATTCCCATGTAATAATTTCGGCTACGACCAAAGCGTAGTAAATCCCAAACAATCAAAAAGTAATCATCAAAACCCATCTTATGTATAACATTCAGCTCTTCTTTTAAGCGTTCTTGATATATAGGAAGCCAGAGATTCTTTACTTTTAAACCTGACTCTGCTAATTCGATTAATTCTTCTTGAGCAGGTTTTTGACGATTAAAGCGTGGTAGTTTCAGATGACTATCAAAGTCATAATGAATATTGGCTACAAGATTTTCTAAATTAGCTAAAGCATCAGGAAATCTATCACGAAAAGCTTGTGTCATAACATCATTGGCAAGTAAAGCTTGTTTACTATTCACTGGTTGTGCTTCATTCAAAGGCATATTGTCTCGAATGGCATGCAAAATGTGGAGAGTTTCGATATCATCATTTTTGAAATAGCGTACAGTATGAAATGGTATCGTCACTTTATCATATTCTTTTTGAGGTGACGCAATTGTTAAACCGATTAAATACTCAAAATTAAAATTAAAATCTTCCAGACTATCAAAATATGGAATAATAACTGCTAAATCATCAAGATAAAACTCAATATCTTCTAAATCCAAATGATCTGACATCTTCTTTGTAGAAAGTTTCAACAAGTTTTTATAACCCCTTGTTCCTTTTGCTACAAAATAAATTGGGAAAAGTTGTCCATCAACAAAAAAATCTAAAGATAGCCCTACGACGGGACGTAGCTTTTGTTTTTTTGCCTCTTGAATAAAATGGAACGCAGCATAAAGATTATCTTTATCCATAATACCTACCGTTTGATAACCTAAGGCTTTTGCTTCCCTTACATAGCTTTTTAAATCAATTAAACTATCCATAAACGTATAAACTGTCTTTGTATCTAATTGAGCAAACATTCCTTCTCCTTTCACACAATTCTTTTCCTATCATTATACTATGAATTTCCTTGACTTGCTCCTTTTTTACAGAGTCAAAAAAAGTTTTCTCTTTCCTTGACTTTTCCAATATATTCTTGTATCATTAAAATAGTACAAGATTCCTAACTAAAAGGAATAGAAAGGAGCTCATTATGTCTTGGAAATTCGATGAAAAATCACCTATTTATGCTCAAATTGCACAACATATCAAAAAACAGATTGTACGCCAAGAAATTAAAAGTGGGGATCAACTTCCTACTGTCAGAGAATTGGCTGAAGAAGCCGGAGTAAATCCAAATACAATGCAACGTGCTTTCGCTGAACTGGAGCGAGAAGGTATGGTACACTCCAGACGCACATCAGGACGATTCGTTACTGACGATTCCGATCTCATCGCACAAAAACGACGCGAAGTAGCTGAGGCTGAACTCCATTCATTTGTTGACAATATGCTTGATATTGGTTTTCAAATCAGTGAAATTCTTCTCGTTTTAGAATCATATGTTAAGGAGAGAAATTAGGATGACACAACTTCTACAATTACATCATGTCACAAAAAAATATAAGAAACATGTGGCAATCGATGATTTAACACTTAATTTACCTGCTGGTAAAATCATTGGTTTACTCGGACCAAATGGGAGCGGGAAGACAACTATTATAAAATTGATAAACGGTCTTCTACAGGCTGAATCGGGAGAAATTGTCATTGATGGTTTTCGTCCATCTGTGGACACCAAAAAAATTATTTCCTACTTGCCAGATACAACCTATCTGGGAGATGAGATGAAAATCAAAGATGTAGTTACCTATTTCGAAGATTTTTATAGTGATTTTTCAAGAGAAAAAGCTCAAAAACTATTAAAAGATCTCAATTTGGATCCGACAGAACAACTCAAAAACCTCTCAAAAGGAAATAAGGAGAAAGTTCAACTTATCTTAGTCATGAGCCGAAATGCAAAACTTTACATCTTAGATGAACCAATTGGTGGTGTTGATCCAGCTGCCAGAGAGTATATTCTGCGAACTATTATAAATAATTATAGTGAAGACTCTTCTGTTATTATTTCAACACATCTAATTGCCGATATTGAACCAATTCTTGATGAGGTTGTCTTTTTGAAAGAGGGAAAAGTTATTTTACAAGGAAATGCTGATGATATTCGCGAAGAATATGGCGAATCTATTGATTTAGTTTTCCGAGAAAAATACAAAGTTTAGGGGGAAATCATGTTTACAAAACTACTGAAATATGAGTTAAAAACTGTCGGAAAATGGTATTTTGCTCTTAATGCTGCCGTCCTGGCTATCTCAATTTTTCTAGGTTTTAGCATTAAATCATTTGCAGAATATGCTCAAGATAGTACTTATATAGACAACAATGTATCTTCACAGCTGATCCTTTTTTGCCTTGTTCTAGTCTTTGGTATATTAGTTGCTGGTGCATGGATAGCTACATTTTTTATTATTATTAGACACTTTTATAAAAACGTTTTTGGACGCGAAGGTTACTTAACACTCACACTTCCAGTTTCATCTCATCAGATTATACTCTCGAAATTATTAGCATCATTTATATGGGTTGTTTTCAATTCAGTTATTTTAATAATTGGAATCGTTCTAGTTATCCTACCAATCTCTGGGGTTGGAAACTTTCTTGTTTATCTTCCTTATATCTTTACTGATTTCAAGATATTAGATTTTCTTATGTTAGCCCTTTACAGTATTTTATCAGTACTTTCTGGAATTTTACTTATCTATGTAGCCATCTCTATTGGACAGCTGTTTTCAAATAAAAGAGGCTTAATGAGTTTTTTAGCTTATTTCCTACTTATTATTTGTGGTTTCATCTTATCAAGTGTTATTAGTAACCCATTTCTTCATGTTGAAGAGTATTTCACTTTTAGATTCTTTACCTATTACTGTATTGAATATCTTATTCGAATACTTATTTTCTATTTTGGAACTTATTATATTATGAAAAATAAACTAAATCTACAATAAAAAGCCGAGCGTATGCTCAGCCTTTTATTATGATAATAGAGATGGAGCCGGTGGGAGTCGAACCCACGTCCAAACATCTGCTAATTTATTCGTCTACAACTATAGACTATGTTTTAATTTAACTTAATCATGACACACAGCTCAAGCCTTGAGTAAGCGAGTCTATAAATCTCTTTTTAGTTAGCTAGACAATAACTAAACGTAGCTTGCTAATAATTAGACTTCCTTCAAAACACAAGCAATTTTGTGAAAGTCACGCGAACTGGTTTTTAAGCAGCTACTGCGTAAGAATTTGTATTTTTTGCAGTTATATTTAACTGGCATTTTACATCTGCCGATGAGTCGCAGAATAAACCTCATAATGCTTGTCGAATCCGTAACGACCCCAAGAAATGAGTAATCTAAATTACTTCAATCATTATAACAAATACTGCTATAAATAGCAAAAAAAAGATAGGTATGGTATGATTAGCTTATGAAAATGAAATCCTCTAAACGCTATGTTTTAATGCAACGAATTATCAATATTTTAGGAATATTAGCGCTGATTGGAACTTTGATTCTAGTAGTATGGTTTTATAAAATGGGTATCTTGAATGATAGTAACGCTTTAAAAGATTTAGTCAAACGCCACCAATTTTGGGGACCTTTAATTTTTATTGTGGTTCAAATCTTCCAGATTGTTTTTCCTGTAATTCCTGGAGGAGTTACAACGGTTGCTGGTTTTTTGATTTTCGGATCTGTCCTTGGTTTCATATATAACTATATAGGTATTCTAATTGGAAGTGTTGCACTTTTTATTCTTGTTAAAATTTATGGTCGAAGGTTCATTCTACTTTTTGTAAGTGATAAAACATTCCATAAATATGCTGCAAGATTGGAAACAAAAGGTTATGAAAATTTTTTTATTTTCTGTATGATATCACCTATTTCACCTGCAGATATTTTAGTTATGATTACTGGTTTAACGAATATGTCTATAAAACGGTTCACAGCTATTATATTGATTACAAAGCCCCTTTCCATTGTTGGTTATGGTTATCTGTGGGCTATCGGTGGGGACTTTATCAAGATGATCTTGAATATGAATTAAAATTGCTACATCTGACTCAACTTTATGAAGTTGAGTATTTTTATATTCATTAATGATTAATTATGTCACTTATCACTTCCAATTATTTATAGACAATCGACCTATATTATATCTTTTTTTAATATTGATAATGTGATAAATTTCTTATATTCTTAGTATTAAAAAACTACTCTTGATGTAAGAGTAGTTTTTTAATTTATTTTGCAAGTTGTAGCTTAGCTGCTTCTGCAAGCGCTGTGAAAGCTGCTGCATCATTAACTGCTAAGTCAGCAAGCATTTTACGATTCACTTCAATTTCTGCTAATTTCAATCCATGCATCAATTGTGAATATGAAAGTCCATTCAAACGTGAAGCTGCATTGATACGAGTAATCCAAAGTTTACGGAAATCACGTTTTTTCTGACGACGATCACGATATGCATAGTAATAAGAATTCATTACTTGTTCTTTTGCAGTACGGAACAAGATATGTTTTGCACCATAGTAACCTTTAGCTAATTTTAAAACACGTTTACG
>CAZPYI010000097.1:0-9260 GCA_964590305.1 uncultured Streptococcus sp. | reverse complement strand
CATTTCAGCCAATGAATTACTTAATGGGGTACCTGTCGCAAAGACAAGACCCCCGCCCTTTTCATTCTTTTCTTGAATGTATTTAGCTTTTAATAGTAAGTCGCTTGCTTTTTGACTGGCTGTCATATTGACACCTTTGACATCTGATAATTCTGTTCGATAAGATAAATTTTTAAAATTATGCGCTTCATCCACAAATATGAAATCAACACCTAAATTTTCAAAAATAACACCATCATCTTTAGCGGTTTTTAAGTCGTCTAGTTTTTTCTTAAGACTTTTTTCCAAGGCTACCATTTGTTTAACAGAAGGACTTTTCCCATTTTCTGCCTTAGCTTTAAGGATGGCTGACTGAATGATCGCTAATTCTTCACTTAAGTACTCTTCTTCACGTTCTTTTGTAAGGGGGATCTTACCAAACTGTTCGTGTGACAGAATAACAGCATCATAATCGCCTGCGCCAATACGAGCGACTAATTTACGACGTCGCTCTTTTTCAAAATCACGTGGGCTAGGTGCTAATATTTTTTTATCTGGATAGAATTTTTTGACATCACTTGCAAACTGTTTCAATATGCTTTTAGGGACGACATACAAGGGCTTTTTAGCTATCCCAAGCTCTTTTAGCTTCATACCACTTGCTATCATAGATAAGGTCTTACCAGAGCCAACGACATGAGCAAATAAAGCACGTTGAGATTGAACAACACGAGACACGGCATCTTTTTGATGTGGTCTTAAAGCAATATCTCGAGTTAGGCCGTCAAACGTGAGATTTTCGCCATTGTATGACCTAATGACAGTTGAATTGTAATTTCGATTATAGACATCCGTAATTTCTTTGCGGATTTCATCATTCTCTAGTATAAAGTTTTCAAACTCTAAAGCCAATAGTTTTTGTTTACTCTCAGCAACTGCAGTTAATTGTGGATCAACATGACGTTTATCATCTTCTCCCATATATTCAACCTTTGTTTTACGTAGGTTTAACATATCATTGAAAATATGAACAGGATTATGGGTCCTTGTCTGCTTATCAATAATTAAATCAGGATAAAGCCCTCGATTAATTCGTTTGCCATTGAATAACGTTGGGTCTGAAATAATGTATTTAGAAAGAGTGGTATTATACTCAATTAAGATGCTTTTACTACTCCAAATAGAGTCTGTAATGCCATCAGGGTCATAAGTGCGACCGAATACCTTTTCAGAAAGAAATTTTTGATAGATCTCTGTGGAGATAAAGCGACTACCAATTTTATAGTCGATTTCTGTTATTGAAAGAGGTTCAGGGAGCACATTTTCCAAGGCCTTCTTGTTAGTCTCATAGACATCGTTTGAAATATCATGATTGGCTTTAGCAATGTCAAGCTGTTCCATTTTTGTTGTAACATGACCACTCAAATATTCATCAGATTGCTCATACTTTTGAGACGTTGGGTTATAGAATATTGCATCTTTTAGCTCATTAATGTATTCTTCCTTTGATAAAGGTAAGAGCTCGCTCATGTAGGTAAAGTTGATAGCACCATACTTATTGATTGAGGCATTTAAAGCATCAACTGGAGTAGACACAACAATTTCTTGTTTGGCAGAGATTGTTTTTTTGTAGAAGAAATCAGATTTTTTGTAAGTGATATTTCCCTTATCATCTCGATATTCATCTTCTATGGCCAAAACAGAGTAGTAATTAACATCATCTTCAAAGAGTTGTGCATTCTCTTTTCGGTTAAGAGGATTGCCATATTTCCCTTGAAGTGCTTTGTTTGTAGTGAACTCATCATATTTTGAATTGAGTTTATCAAGAAGTATTGAAAAGTCAGGGTCCTCTTGTCCCAAGTCAGAATGTTCGTGTTGATAGCTAATGACATCTTGAACCAACTGAGATATTTCGACCATCGCAGTTAGACGTGCCATTGTTGTTTTAGTCCATTGTGTACGGGACCACCACATGAGTGGTTGACCATTGGCTTTAAATTTTAGAATATCATCCTTATCACGCTTTTGAATATAGCCTTGATCAAACCAGTCTTTATTTTTCTCGACAATGCCATCTATGCCATCATTGAAATAGATTTTCTTATCTACAATAATGTGTGATTGTGGTTCAAGATTAAGCACTTCTTCAGGAAGTGTTGCCATATCAAACTGAGAGCTGCTGGTCTCTTTCTCGACACTAACACCATAAGAAGATAGATCACTATCAAATGTAAATGATTGATTATCTAATATCTTATCGACTTGCTCGATAAGAGGTTTATCAAAAGGAGCAACAGAGAGCGTCTTCCCGTGGAAGTTTTTAGTTATATACTGGCCAGCGACTTTATCCAAGTCTGTGAAATAGTCATTTGACACGACTCCTTCTAATACACCACCACTAGGATTAGGAATTGGTGCAGTATCAATCCAATTGTCAATAGCGTGTGCATATTCGCCCTTTTTGAAAAATAAAATATCTGTAGCAACATCCGTCCCTGCAATATGTTTAAAAGCATCATTGGGGAGACGAACACCCCCGACAAATGAGGCAATGCCATTTAATTCATTTCTGAACTGAGTGGATTTTTTGTTCATCGTCCATGTGCTAGTGATAAACGCAACCACACCACCATCACGAACCAAATCCATAGACTTTTTAAAGAAATAATCATGAATCGCATAAGGTTTACCATATTTATCGTCCATGATACTAAAGTCCGCAAATGGCACATTACCGATAACCAAGTCAAATGATTTATCGTTGTATGCAGTTGTTTCAAATCCTTGAACTTTAACATCAGTATCAGGGTGGAGTTGTTTAGCAATGGCACCAGACAGGCTATCTAACTCGACACCATAAAGTTGGCTATTACCACGTAGGTCAGCAGGCATCGCACTAAAAAAATTACCAGTTCCCATAGCAGGGTCCAGAATGCGGCCGCCCTTAAAACCTTGTTTTTCAAGATGACGATAGATACTTCTAATGATTTCCGGGTCAGTATAATAGGCTGTCAGACTTGATTGTCTCATCTCAGCATATTCATTAGGTGTTACTAGACTTTTAAGTGTCTGACGTTGCCCCTCATAGCGTTTTAAATTCTCATCAAAGAAGGTATTGGCCAAACCACCCCAACCAACGTACTTAGCAAGTATGCGTTGTTCCGTTGATGTGGCTTGCCTATTTTCTTTTTGCAATTTTTTCACAAGTTGAATAGCTTCGATGTTAGCATTGACCTTTTGGGTCGGTGTATTGGGATAAAAGTCTGTCAAATCTTGTGGGAAATGAAAAACAGCGTGAGGTGGTGTTGGTTGGTCCGAATAAGATTGTTCCTTTTCTGCGGGTTCACTGACATTTCCAGAGGCATCATTATCCATGTCAGTCATATAAATGCCTTTTTCTTTAGCCAGTGTTTCAATTTGGTCTACATAAGCATTGACGATGGCTCCTTTCTCACTATGAGTTAACTCAGAGAAAGTACGTTTATTAAAGGCATTGTAAGCCTCTTCGTCAAGATATGACCTAACAGCGTTTTGAACGGAAATTTGTTCTTTCTCATCTAAATCAGTCATCGTTTTTCCATATTCAGAAATGGCAACCATATTATTCAAAGAATGATATGATTCATTAGAGTCAAGTTCTGAACTTTTGTTAGACTCAGGAGTAGAAAGTGCTTGTTCTTTTAATTGATTAAATTTAGCAACTTCAGCCTCACTAAACGTCTGTAAAATTTCTCGGTAGACTCCCTGATTACTCTCAACACCATCTCCAATGTCGAGACGAATAGAATAATTATCCGTATCTTCAATGAAAAATTTGTAGTATCCAGAGTTCGAATAAAACTTTTCATCGAGTTCTTGAAGACCAATCAAAACATCAGGCGTGATTTCTGTATTAGCAAAACTTGTTAGCCCCATCTCTTCATTTGTTTCATTATCTTCAATGAAGAAATGACCGTTTTCAGGGAATGAGTTATCAGAGCTTTCAGTGTCAAAATCAAATAATGAAATTTCATCGAACGCAGGCTTAGGTTCTGTCATTTCTACTTCAACTTTAGGAAGAAATGACTGCTCCTCTGAATAGTGTTCAATTTGTTGTAACAGTAGTTTTTTTTGTTGCGAGCCAACATCGCTGTTGGCTTCATCAAGCCATTTATTCTTTAGTTCCCATTCTTGATAGAGCTTTTTCTCATCTGAGTCCAAAAACAGCCCCTCTGAAATCAAATCATCTACCCAGAAAGCAACATCATCCCACCGAACTAGATAATGGTCCTCTGTATAGGCTCTAACGGTAAGCCCTTTATCATCATAATGATAATTAACAACGCCATTATTAGTTTCGCCACCTACACCTAATACCTCTTTTAAAAAATCAGCACGATTGTCTTTTGAGTATTCATGTTCAAAAAACTGATATATTTTATTTGTACCAGTTCGTAACCGAGTACTTAATAACGTCGCCTTTACAGTCGTGTTGACATTGGGATCAGAATAACGAGCATTTTCATCAATGCGTTTGAGTGTATCCACCATGGGACCACTATACACGATAGGACTTTTATCTTGTTGTGTTTCAGAAACTTCTAGGCTACTTGGGAAGATATCTTCAGGGATAGTTTTGTCAATAAATTCTTGATTAAAGGCTTGTTCCAATTGTGCAAGACGTTCGTCCTCGATTTTCTGTGCTTTTTGCAATGTTTCATAATTATTCTTAATGCTGACAACGATACTTTTAGAGAGGTTATTTGCAATCTTAATGATTTCAAGTGGCCTAAGATTAGGCTGTTCTTCAAAATAATCTTGAATATCTTGAACGAGAGAGACATCCTCCTCTTCAGTCGATAAATTAAAGGCTGTTTTGAGGGAAAATTGTGCAATTAAAGGAACAACAATCTTTTCTTCAGCAGATAGAAAACCAAAGGAGGCCAAGCCCTTATTTGATGTCTCAGAAATATAGTGATCAAATTCTTTAGTCGCATCATTATTTTCGGAAATAGAAAAATTCGCAAGTTGTAAAAACTTACGAATTTGTACTTCAGATAAGGTTAGATTATCAATTTTTAGATTAGAATGGACGACCTGTGTAATATCAAAGTAGGTAGTCCTTTTACTAAAAGGATTGTCTGGTTCATTCAATGTTGGAATGCCAGTTTGACCTTTAATAACTTTGGCTCTGAGCGCCTGCCACTCGTTGAATGTTTTCAGTCTAGTGACGTTTTGATTTTGGCCATAAATTTCAATTATTTTTGTGATTGGTAACTCATACATATACCTATTTTGAAGCAAGAATTGGTAAAGTTCCTTTGAGGAACTGACAATTCTTTGGGCTGTTTGATTGAAAATTTCTTTGATTATTTTATTTTGTTGGGACATATTTTCCTTTCTACATTATGGGTATGTGTTTAATTTACATAGTATAATCATCTGGTGGAATAGGTGGGATATTAAAAGGGTCATAGATAGGAGTATTTAAAGGATCAGGTGTTTCTTTTTTCTTTTCCAAAATCGCAAAACTATCTGCAAGTACTTCAGTTACATAGACTCGCTGTTTTTGATCACTATCATAATACCTTGTTCGAATTGACCCTTCAATTGAAACTAAAGTCCCCTTTCTAGCCCACTTACAAAAATTTTCCGCTGTTTTTCCCCAAATCACAATTTGAATGAAATCACTTTGATGGTTACCATCTTTATCCTTGTTTTTTCGCTTTACAGCAAGCGTAAAACTCGTGACAGTGTTGCCATTAACATTTTTCAAGATAGGGTCTTTAGTCGGTCTGCCAATTAAGTTAGTATTGTTCATCATTGTAGTTATTATCTCCTTTTATTTATGTCGCCAAAAATTCAGCACGTCGATCGTTGGCTGGGCCTGAAACGTGGCGACACATTCAAAATGTCGCCACATTTCAACCGCTGCAGCTGGATTCCTGGTTTAAATTTTGGCGACACTTTTATGCCTCAAGTTCATCATCTTCTTTGGTTAGCTTATTACCTTTTTCATCTGGGATTAAGTTGAATTTTTTCAAATCGTTGTGTGGAATACGTGTCATATCATAATCTTCAACAGCTTTTTCCAGCTGTTCTAAATCATTGCAATCAATCATTTGAAAAAGATTATTGGCCCGATATGTTTCGAGTAGATAAGTTCCGTTGGTACGTTTTCTAATTCGAGCAGAGTCCAATTCGGACCCCTTCTTATCAACAGAAATATAGTCTGGTTCATAAGTTTGTTGTAAATACTCATTCCAGTCCTTTGCGCCAGACTCTAACGGCACTCGATCATCACTAATTAGACTTTCTCCAGTTGCTTCATCCACATATATGTTTACCTTATTGTAAAAATCTTGTCCAACCTTATCTCTATCAACACAAATATGTAGGTGGCTAGGGTCGGGTAATCGAACTCCAAGATTTTGAGCGTACTGTTGAAAATTGATAAAACTTTCCACTTTAACCCCTTCGAGATCGACTAGCATTGTGTCACGAATTGTATCTTTGTTGAAGGACCAGTAAGACAAAGCATCAACTGCTGCCTCAAAGAAATAAATATCCTTAACTTGACTAGGCTCGCCAATCATAATGTTAAAACCGAAATTACTTTCAGAGTTAGAGGATATAATTTTAAACGATGAATTTGGGTTAGTACTCTTGATATTTGACCCAACAACGCTACCAAATTTAACCCACTGAAATACAGCGTTATCATGTTCCGTTTCTTGACGGATGTAATTTTTACGACAAAGTAAGTCAATAATTTCAAAATCAAGTTTACGTTCATTGACCAGATAATGATAGGCTTTAGTATACGTTTCAGAAAAGTTGTATGGATTGTGATAAGGCATTTTTTCAATAGGAACATAGGAACTTACTGAGAACTCATTTTCAAGTAAGTAGGCCATTGCTTCAGGAAAAGTAGAGCCAGTCAGTTCTCTATAGAGTTGAATGACGTTGCCCTTTTTATCTTGATTGTACCATGCGAAAGTGTTGCTTTCTGGACGTAATTCAAGATGTCTCAAACTTTCAACGTTTGAAATACGCATATGGCCTTGTTGGCCAACAGGTTTGTAATCATAACCCAAAGCGTGTGCAACGTCCAAGATTGATTTACTTTGAGCAGTTTCAATTTGTTCATCTGTATAATATGTTTTAACCATTTTAAGCCTTTCTATTTTTGTGTCGCTGTGCCAGTTGTATAATCAATAGTTGCATTAGGACTGGTGTTATTGAGTGTAACTTTTGTGACATTGCTGATGTATGTCTCACGTCCTCCTAGCTTTATTTGTAGCTCTTTTCCATCGCTATCAAGTCCAACATACTGTAGAGTCAATTCATAAGGTACTAAATCATCTTGACGATAGCTTACCTTGACTGCGTAATCAAGATAATAGTTTGGGTGGTTATGTAGCCAGTCCGCCAACCGATTTTCATAATAAAGCATGCCCTTAGGATTGCTGTCATCCATCCCTGCTTCAACTGTTCCTTTATTCAGGTAACTAGTTGCTGTCACAAGATTTTCTGCTTGATCATTCAATCCTGAAAATTGATAGCCGACAAGATGCGTTCGATTATTTAGCCAAGCTTTTTTACCAGTTGATGTGACAAAATTATAATTATGCCAACCACTAGGGTTATAATTTAATCTAGGCTCTCTTTTTTCTGTAGGTTGATCAGAAGCACGTAATTGAATGTGGCTTAATGTAGCACGTCCCAAGTGGTCCAGAGGAGCCATTGCTAGTTGTCTTTGATTTTGAAAAGGTAATAGTTGGAAAACTGTCGTATCTTTCTCAGCTTTACTTTCATCACTTGACTTTGATTGATTTACCTTATCAATTGACTTTATGGTAGATTGTTGGCTATTAAAAAAAGCACCTAATTGCTTACCAATACCATTAAGCCCACCAGTCAATAGAAATAAAAAGAACGCAATTATTACGCTCAATTCAAAAATGAATACTATATTTCTTTTGGCATTTTTTTCCTTTTTGGCCATTTCATTACTCCTTATTATAGTTCGTACTCATCATTTTCTTTGACAAGCCGTTGTAATTTTTCATATGCTCTTAAATTGAGATACTCTCGTAAACTCTTATATTCCTTATCAAACATATGCTTAATCTTACTTGTGTTGATTGTGTTAACATTTGGCGACCTCAAGCGTTGTGGTTTAAAAGAAAAGCCCTGCTCTACTAATTTAGTGGCATGACCCTGAGAAACTTCTGAACTCATTTCTTTTAAAATCGTGTTACCAATATTGCTATATAAATCATGAATTTTATTTGTCTTGTAATCATCAAAACGACTCTTTTGACCATACGTTTCACGATTAAATGCAACTTGCTTATCAAGTAAGCCATTCAATTCACTGAACTCATCTTGACGATACGTTTGGATAAAATCTTCTATAAATAAATCAAGCTCAGGTCGAATTTTCGACATTGCATTATTATTATATTTCCAAAGCCTGCGATCGTGAGGCAATAAAGAAAAGATTTTGATGTAGCGCTCTGTTAATCTTTTTTCGTCTAAGTCTTGATAGGCTATCTCATTACTTCCAATCTTTTGACGAACCAGCTCATCAATTTTTTGAAAGTCCAAAGTTCTATCGCTAATCGAGTTTGCTATACGACTTTTAGCACGTTCAATATTGCTGTATTTGAGTTTCCCTCGTCGCTGAAGCGTGCCTTTATACATCATTAGCTCACGAGTGGGTTCAGGCTCAACAAAAGCAACGTGAACATGAATATTGTCTGTATTGTAGTGTATTGCACCACTCCACACAGCGCTATTTAGTAATCCTTCACTTTTAAGCAAGTCAGCCATTGCGTTACGAGTTGCATTCATGATGACTTGTTCCTGCAAGCGATTTGAATTTCGTTTATAGACGTTATGTTTTTCGAGCCAAGCATTGTCAAAAGAGAATACCACTTGCCACATGTTTGACTCATTATTTTGTGCGACAGCAAACTGTTTTTGCAAATTACTAACTTGTGACTTTGTTAAAAAGTTACCATCTTTTGAAAACAATCCAGACGATTTTTCTGGGTTACTCATGTAATTGTTATACCCATCAAAGTCCATATCGTCAAAGGCAAAGTTATGTGAGGCATAACTTTCAGTCCGTACTGCCTCAGAACGAGACATGTAGGCAATATATCCTGAAAACTTTAAAGACGTAGGGGAAACAAAGGCATGTTTTGAAATGACCCCGGCGACAATTTCATGAGCCATATTATCTCCATTCTACTATTGAAATTTAAATGACTACATAAATAAATCATTCGAAA
>CAZPYI010000096.1:0-9363 GCA_964590305.1 uncultured Streptococcus sp. | reverse complement strand
TTGGTGAACCAAACGTGTTTTGATGATTGCGTATTATTTTTTAAGTTATTGACTTTATCTTTTAGCTGGAAGGTATGGTTATCGAGGATGAATTTAATGGTTAAAAGTTAGAGTCGAAAAATATAATCACTACATAGTTTTAAAAAAGAAGAAATCAGTTAACTGATTTCTTCTTTTGAACTTGCTAGACTAATTATCAGGAGTTAGGATCATTGGGATAATAATGGGTTCACGTTCTGTTTTCTCATATAGAAAAGGACGTAAAGCATTAACGATGGAACCATTAACAGACTGAATACTTGCATCTTTATTTTTTAAAGCAATACGAATAGCATTGAAAAGGATACGTTGGCTTTCGCGGATAAGATCTCCAGATTCACGCATGTAGATAAAACCTCGGCTGAGGATATCAGGTCCAGCTAGGATCATTTGAGTCTTGAAATCTACGGTTGCGACAGCAAGAACGACACCATCTTTAGATAAGTCGTGGCGATCGCGTAAGACAGCTGCACCAATATCACCAATACCATTACCATCCACATAGATGTCTTGTGCATTGAAGTGGCCAGCACGTCTGGCTGTATCTTTTGTAAGGGCTAAAACATCTCCATTTTCCATTATAAAGACATTCTCTTTTGGAACACCTGTATCTATTGCTAGACCAGCATGGACTTTTTGCATACGGTATTCACCATGTACAGGCATGAAGAATTTTGGTTTGATGAGACGAAGCATGAGTTTTTGCTCTTGTTGTCCACCATGACCAGATGTATGAATATTATTGACCTTACCATGAATAACTGTGACATCTGCTTCCTGGATAGTATTAATGAGTTTATTGACACTGGTTGTATTTCCAGGAATTGGGCTAGATGAGAAGATGACAGTATCACCAGGTTGGAGTGTTACTTGTCGGTGAGTACCATTTGCAATACGTGCTAGTGCGGCCATAGATTCTCCTTGGCTACCTGTACACATAATCAAAATTTCACTAGCATGATAATTTTTGAGCTCATTAGGTTCAATGAAAGTCCCTTTTGGTACCTTTATATAGCCAAGTTCAATACCATTGACCATAGCTTTTTCCATAGAGCGTCCAAAAACAACAATTTTACGTCCTGTTTTTACAGCTGCTTCAGCAGCCTGTTGCAAACGGAAAATATTTGAGGCAAATGAAGCGAAAATGATACGCCCGTTGATACCTTCAATTATCTTCATGATGGACTGTCCAACAACTTTTTCAGAATTTGTAAATGTTGGCACTTCAGCATTGGTTGAATCTGAAAGTAGACAGAGCACTCCTTCTTCACCGAGAGCTGCCATCCGATGTAAATCAGCAGGCTCACCAACCGGTGTAAAGTCGAACTTAAAGTCTCCAGTACAAATGATTTTCCCTTGAGGGGTATGAATGACAATGCCAAGAGGTTCTGGAATAGAATGTGTCGTACGGAAAAATGATACGCTAAGATTTTTGAAGGTCAATTCTGTATTAGCATTGATTTCATAGAGTTTAGCATCACGAAGCAATCCATGTTCTTCTAATTTTCCACGAATAAGCGCTAAAGCAAGAGGCCCTGCATATATAGGGATATTGACTTGTTTCAATAAAAAGGGGATACCACCGATGTGGTCTTCATGACCATGCGTGATAACGAGAGCTTTAATGCGATCACTATTTTCAACAATGTATGAATAATCTGGAATGACATAGTCAATTCCTAAGAGATCATCCTCAGGAAACTTGATACCTGCATCAACAATGATGATTTCATCTTGATACTCAATACCATAAGTATTTTTCCCAATTTCTCCGAGACCACCAATCGCGTATACCCCGACTTCTTCGGGTTTCAAATTGATTTGTGACATATCAGAGCTCCGTTAATTCAAAGACACCTGTTTCTTTTTCATAGTCAAGGTGCTTTCCTGCGAGAAGTTCAATGAATTCAACGTTGTAAGGCGTTTTTTCTTCCATAAGTTCGCGTGCTTTAATGCGACCTTCTAATTCATTTTTTGCTTCAATATCAATATAAAGAGCTTGTGTTTGCTCACGACGAGGGTTCCGTTTTTTTGTTTCTTGGTAGAAAACTTTGTAGATCATAATAATCCTTTCTTTCTATAACAGGCTAAAGTAAAATATAAAAAACCTGTCAAACAGTTTTGTAACTTCTATTTGACAAAATCTATGAAATTTTTACGAGTAATTAATTTAACCTTGATTCGTTGCAATTATTAAAATTATATCATAAAATAAGAGGTAGAATCAAGTGAGGGAAATGAAAAGATGAAAGTTTTAGCTTTTGATAGCTCAAATAAAACCTTATCAGTTGCGATATTCGACACAAATGAGTTGTTAGCAGAAATAACTATAAATATAAAAAAAAATCATAGTGTTAGTTTGATGCCAACTATTGACTTTTTGATGGAATCAGTTGATTTGAAACCATCAGATTTAAATCGCATTGCAGTCGCTCAAGGCCCAGGATCTTATACTGGTTTACGAGTGGCTGTTGCGACTGCCAAAACCTTGGCATACTCACTCCATATCGATTTGGTTGGTGTTTCCAGTCTCTACGCGTTGGCTGCATCCGTAGCTTCTGATGGGCTGATTATTCCAATCATAGATGCACGACGTCAGAATGTTTATGCAGGGGTTTATAAAGCTGGACAAGCTCTTGAGGCGGATATGTATATTTCTTTTGATATGCTTATTGATAAAGTTAAGCATAAAAAAAATCTTGTTTTTGTAGGGGAGACGGCCAATTTCTCTGAAAAGATTGCAGAGTCACTCCCTCAAGCAAAAATTATTCCAAGTCTCCCTAGCGCATATGAAATTGGTAAACTCGGACAAAAGCTTGCCGCAGTCGATGTGGATTCATTTGTTCCTCAATATCTAAAGCGTGTTGAAGCTGAGGAGAATTGGTTGAAGACTCATGAAGGTAATAACCATCCAGACTATGTAAAGCGTGTTTAATGTGAGAACACTTGAAGAAAAAGTTACTATCGTATTTGATATTTTATCAGAGATTTATAAAAAATCGTCATGGTCTCAAGAGCAAATACTGAATGATATGCGGCAAGAAAATGTTGACTATTTTTTTGTTTCAGATAATCAAAAAATTGTTGGTTTTTTATCTGTTCAACAGATGGTTGGGGAGTTGGAAATAACCAATATTGCTGTTAGTCCCTCTTTTCAGGGCAAAGGGATGGGCATACAATTGATGTGTTACCTAGATAATTATGATTTTCCAATTTTTCTAGAAGTGAGGAAATCAAATAAAGTGGCACAAGCATTGTATGAAAAATTTGGCTTTAAATTGGTAGGAGAAAGGAAGAATTATTATCATTCACCAACCGAGCATGCTCTTGTGATGAAACGTGAAGGAAAGAACAAATGAAAGATAGATATATTTTGGCTGTTGAAAGTTCTTGTGATGAAACTAGTGTAGCCATTTTAAAAAATGAAAATGACTTATTAAGTAATATCATAGCAAGTCAAGTAGAAAGCCATAAGCGTTTTGGTGGGGTAGTTCCTGAAGTTGCAAGCCGTCATCATGTTGAAGTAGTGACAGCTTGCTTTGAAGAAGCTCTGATAGAGGCAGGAATTGAAGCACAAGATTTGGATGCTGTTGCTGTAACTTATGGACCAGGGCTTGTAGGAGCTTTGTTAGTCGGGCTAGCTGCTGCTAAGGCATTTGCTTGGGCAAACGGTCTACCACTGATTCCAGTCAATCATATGGCAGGGCATCTCATGGCTGCAAGACAAGTTCAAGAATTAGACTATCCCCTTATGGCTCTTTTGGTAAGTGGTGGACATACAGAGCTTCTCTATGTTTCTGAACCAGGGAACTACAAGATTATTGGGGAAACACGTGATGATGCAGTAGGCGAGGCTTATGATAAGGTTGGTCGTGTGATGGGATTGACTTATCCTGCTGGACGTGAGATTGACCAATTAGCCCATATAGGGAAAGATATTTATAACTTTCCACGTGCTATGATAAAGGAAGATAATCTTGAGTTTTCATTTTCAGGATTGAAATCAGCTTTCATTAATCTTCATCATAATGCTCAACAAAAAGGTGAAACTTTGTTAAAAGAAGATTTATCAGCATCATTTCAAGCTGCAGTCATGGATATTCTCTTAGCAAAGACAAAAAAGGCTTTGCTAAAGTACCCTGTTAAGACACTAGTTGTTGCTGGAGGTGTTGCTGCTAACCAAGGATTGCGAGAGCGCTTGGCACACGAGATTACTGATGCTACACTTATTATCCCACCCCTACGTCTTTGTGGAGACAACGCAGGAATGATTGCACTGGCTGCAGCTATAGAGTATGATAAAGGACATTTTGCAAAATTGGATTTGAATGCCAAACCAAGCTTAGCATTTGAAAATTTAGAATAAACCCAAAAGCTCTTAGGAAGTGTTCCCAAGAGCTTTAGCTTATGTTATGATAAAGAAAGTGATATTTAAAGTAATATTGAGGAGGAAAGGATGCAAGAAAAAGGATTTCAGGATGGTGTTAAGGATGCACTTCCTACAGCTTTGGGCTATATTTCAATTGGTTTGGCATTTGGTATTGTTGCCTCAGCCTCAGGCCTATCACCACTTGAAGTTGGTCTGATGAGTGCACTTGTTTATGGAGGTTCTGCCCAGTTTGCGATGTGTGCAGTCTTGCTAGCTGGTGCAGACTTGACTTCAATTACATTAACTGTGTTTTTGGTTAATCTACGAAATATGCTAATGAGCTTACATGCAACAACCATCTTTACACAAACTAGTTTTGTTAATAATATAGGAATTGCCAGTCTGATTACAGATGAAAGTTATGGTGTTCTCCTAGGTGAAAATGTACATAATAAAAATATTACTGCTAGCTGGATGCATGGTAATAATCTTTTGGGCTATGCAACATGGATTTTTTCAACCGTAGTTGGGACATTGTTTGGAAGTATCATTCCTAGTCCTGAGCAGTTTGGTTTAGATTTCGCCTTAATAGGAATGTTTATTGGACTTTTTATCTTTCAATATGTAGCAATGCTTAGCGAGGGCATCAAAAAAATTTTTATGATTTTATGTGCGGTTGCTATTAGTTTTTTGCTGTTTTCTGCTCTGATTTCAGAATCTTTAGCAGTTCTTATTGCAACTCTGGTTGGCTGTAGTGTGGGGGTGATTTTAGATGGACGTGACTAGTTATGTCTTAGTAGCTATTTTGTTAGGTTTTCTTGTTTCTTGGATTCCTCGCATTGTTCCTTTTGTTTTAGTAAAGTATAAAGGTCTTCCAAATATTGTCATTCATTTTCTAAAATATCTTCCCATTTCGATTCTTTTTGCTCTAACATTTTCAAGTCTTTTAGTTGTTAAGAGTGGTCACTTACCTCAATTGAAAATTTTGGAAGTACTGGCTAGTATTCCAACTTTTTACATTGCCTTTAAGTCAAGAAATCTTCTCTATGCAGTTGTTACGGGCATTATTTCTATAGCGATTTTGCGTCTAATATTTTAATTTGCCAAGCAACTCTTTGAGAGTAGCAATTTCTTCTGTGGATAATCGACTTAATAAGTAGTCAGAATGAGTTTGCTCATAGGTATGAAGCTGTGGATAGATGTCCAGAGCTTTTTGTGTGGGAAAAACACGTTTAATTTTTTGATTGGAATTGTCTTTTTGTAATTGTAAGTAGCCAAGCTTGACCAATTTCTTTACAGTTCGAAAGGAAGTGGTACGATCGATTTGAACAGTATCAGCAAGTTCTGCAAAAAACATTCCAGGATTTTCACACACGCGAATAATATAAATGAAGAGGTTGTTGTTTAATCCTATTTCTTTAAAATGAAGATTGGACTTTGTCTGAATAGTGCGCGTGATGGCACCTATTGTACGAATAATTGTAAACATGTTTTCTCCTTTTGAATATCATAATAATTATAGCAAAAATCATTGCATTTACAACAAAAAGTTGTTATAATGGCAATTAATCTATCATACATGGTATTAGTGAGGAGAAAACTGATGTTACATTTTGAAAATGATTATAATGAAGGAGCTCATATTGAACTCTTGAAGGCGCTTATTGAAACCAATGAGGAAAATCTTGAGGGTTATGGTTTGGATAGTTACTGTAAGGAAGCAGCCGAAAAGATAAAATTGGCTTGTCAATCTCCTCAAGCACAAGTTCAATTCTTAACAGGTGGTACACAAACGAATCAAATTGTCATTGATAGTTTGCTAGCATCTTATGAGGGTGTTTTGGCAGTTGAAACAGGTCACGTCAGCGGGCATGAGGCAGGAGCTATTGAATTTTCAGGGCACAAAGTACTAATCTTACCTTCTCATCACGGGAAGATGGCTGTTGAGGATTTAAATGCCTATCTGACTGACTTTTACCAAGATGGAAATTATGAGCACATGGTTTTTCCAGGGATGGTCTATATTTCTCACCCAACTGAGTATGGCACTCTCTATACCAAAGAAGAGCTGAAAGCTCTCTCAACTGTTTGTCGTAACTATGATATTCCTCTTTACATTGATGGTGCGCGCTTAGGTTATGGTTTAGCTGCACGAGATACTGACGTCGATTTAGCAACTATAGCCGACTTGACCGATGTTTTTTACATTGGTGGGACTAAGATGGGAGCTTTAGCTGGTGAAGCAGTGGTCTTTACTAAAAATAATATGCCTAAACATTTTCTACCAATAGTCAAACAGCATGGGGCACTTTTGGCAAAAGGACGTCTTTTAGGTGTTCAATTTAATCGGTTATTTACTGATAATCTTTATTTTGAGATTGGAAAGCATGCCATTGATTTAGCAGAAGAGTTGAAAAAAGTTCTTCACGAGAAAGAGTATCCTTTCTACTTAGATTCTCCAACCAATCAGCAATTCGTCGTTGTGGAAAATGAGAAATTGGAAGAATTATCAAAAGTAGTTGCTTATGGTTTTTGGGAAAAATATGATGATAGTCATACCGTTATTCGCTTTGCAACAAGTTGGTCGACTACTCAAGAGGATATTGATAACTTACGTGAAGTCCTTTAACTATCAAGTAGTGTGCCATTGTACATAATTTTTAGATAAAAAAATTCAAAAAAACAGCTCATACAGGCTGTTTTTTCTTATCTTTGTTTACCAACTTGCTTTTTTCACTCCTGGAAGCTGTCCTTTATGTGCTAATTTTCTAAAATTGATACGACTAACGCCAAATTTTCTCATATAAGCATGTGGACGTCCATCAATCTGATCACGGTTTTTGAGACGATTGGGATTAGAGTCACGTGGTAATTTCCGTAGTGATTCATAGTCACCTTTTGCTTTTAATTCATGTCTTAATTCTGCATACTGCTCGATAAGCTTGACTTGTTTATTGTATCTAGCAATCTTTGATTTTTTTGCCATATCTTTCTCCTTAAAATACTTTACCGGTTAATTATATATTGTAACACTTTTAAGAGAAAAAACAAAGAAAATACTTAACTAGTTAAGAATATGTCGCAAAAAAAGTTGAGCAAACCCAACTTAATAATGTATACTGCCTGCAACCCACCCTGTGCATAGAGCTGAAGTAATATTGAATCCACCTGTATGGGCGTTAATGTCTAGCACCTCGCCTGCAAAATAAAGACCAGGTATTTTTTTACTTTCTAGCGTCTTGGGATTGATTTCTTTCAAATCTATACCCCCCTTTGTGACAAAGGATTTGGCTAAGGACATTTTCCCAGTTACTTTGATTGGAAAAGATTTGATGTTTTCAACAAGTTTTTCAGTCTCAATTGTGGATAAGTGTTTGACTTTCTCTGGGAATGGTTCTGCTAAAAAGTCAGCTAATCGCTCGGGCAAGAGAAGTTTAAGGGCATTCTTTACAGATTTCTCGCGATTTTCCACAAATAAATGATTCAGTTCTTCTATAGAGACTTTCGGAAAGAAGTCTAGGGAGATAATTTCACCACCTTTGATAAAACTTGATAATCGAAGGGAAGCGGGACCAGATAGCCCAAAATGTGTGAAAAGCAGGTCATGTGTGATAGTGTACTTTCCATAAGAAAGACTGATATTTTCTAGTGTAATACCTTGTAATTTTTTATGTGGAAAATCTGTCAGTAATGGACTTTCCGCTGCTTCAAGTTCAGTGACGTGCAATTTAAAATGCCGTGCCACATCGTATCCAAAGCCAGTTGAACCTGTAGAAGGGTAAGATTTCCCGCCAGTTGTAATAATGAGTTTTCCACAAGTGAATTCTTGTTCGATTGACTTTATGTGAAAAAGGTCATCATTTTTCTTAACAGAAACGACTTCGGTATTGGTTAAAATATGGCCTGAAAGTTCAGTGATCTTCTTTTGAAGTGCGGTGATAATTGTTTGCGATTTATCTGTTTTTGGGAAGACTCGTCCATGATCTTCGACCTTCAAATTAACACCATTATCCTCAAAAAAATTGATGATATCGTGATTATCAAATTGTGAAAATACACTATAAAGAAAACGGCCATTACCAGGGATGCCAGCGAGGAGGTCGTCAAGATTACCATTATTAGTGACGTTGCAACGCCCACCACCTGTTCCTGCTAATTTTTTGCCTAGACGTCTGTTCTTCTCTATGAGGAGTGTTTTGTTTCCGTAAAATGCAGAAGAGATCGTTGCCATCATACCGGCTGGACCTCCACCAATTACAATTGTGTCATAATAAGTCATAACTCATTCTAGCACAATACCAGATACTTTGATAGAAATTTGATGGTTCAGATTATAAGTACGAGTTAATTTTTATTTAACAATAATGAAGAGATGATAGAATAGTATTCACAAAAACACTAGCAAAAGTGGCAAAGCGCTTGCAAAAATTGACAGAAGTTACCTATTATGATACTATTTTAAGAGAATATTCAGTTAAAAAGAGGAACTTATGACAATTGAAAAGACAGTTAGTGAACTAGCTGAAATCTTAGGTGTCAGCCGTCAAGCGGTAAACAATCGAATAAAGACCCTTCCTGAGGAAGACCTTGATAAAAATGATAAGGGGGTCACAGTTGTTAATCGCAGTGGTTTGATTAAACTTGAAGAGATTTATAAGAAAACTATTTTTGAAGATGAGCCAATTGACGAGGAAACAAAACAACGTGAGTTACTCGAAATTTTAGTGGATGAAAAAAATACTGAAATCACACGGTTATATGAGCAGTTAAAGGCAAAAGACGCCCAATTAGCCACGAAAGATGAGCAATTGCGTGTTAAAGATGTTCAAATTAGTGAAAAAGACAAACAGCTTGATCAGCAACAACAACTGACCTTAACAGCAATGGAAGACAGCAAACGTCTACAAATTGAGTTGAACGAAGCTAAGGCAGAAGTTGAAGAAATTCAGACCAAG
>CAZPYI010000095.1:0-9554 GCA_964590305.1 uncultured Streptococcus sp. | reverse complement strand
GTATGAAATCTGTAAGGTGGTGCTGCTGATCGAAGTAGTATGAAGAACAAAAAACACCTTTAGAATTTGATTTTTCTTGTTTTATAAAAAGAGCAATGTGAAATATTATTACTATTTTACATTGCTCTTTTTTATTCCATATGTTATATTAATACTAGTTGTTTGTCATGAAAATGTAACATTTAGTGAAGGTAAAGTGGTGTAGAGATGGAAAAGTCTGATCAAAATAATCATCAATTGTTAATTCAGAAGCTACTCGTCAGTATTCACTACTTGACGCTTTTTAGAGATGAAATTATTCTGGTAAAAAAAATGCCATCTTTACTTGGTGCATCTTTTTCTCCCCACATGATTCAATCCGAACTAGGAGAAATTCTTGCAGCTGTTGATATGTTATCAAAGCAAGAAAGACTCATAAAGTCAACATTTTGGTATGATGAATCATCTTTTAAGTTGATGAATCATTCGCTGGATATTGTAGGTAATTGGGTTAGTGGTATTGATAATGTTTTAGATATCTGTGAGTCAAAATCAGTTTTTCAATCCATATTAGGCGATAATAGGCCACATGTTTTTGGTATTCTCATTGACGTGTTTACTTCACTTAGAATTACAAATTTATCTATAAAGGAAGACTCTGAATATCCTGTTTTGAAAAATCCTTTTCAGGTTATTGAGCTTCAAGAAAAGCGATTGAAGAAAGAGGCTTTACTTGCTAAAATTGATGCTCTAGTTCCGCAAGGAGATAATGTGTTGTTTGAGGAGGAAAAAAAAGAAGAGGCTGAGAATTTTGTTGCTGTTAGTAAGGATGAAATTGTTAAATTATTTAGACACTATCTTTTTGATAACAAAGAGAATCAGGTTTATGTTGTTGATGATCAAAAAGAACTTAGAAAAGACATTCAATTTTATAATTCTTTTGATCGCTTTAGAGGGGTTTGTGAAAATTTTTCAGATATTCTAGTCTTGTTAGAAGATGTGTTGGATGAGATGAGTAATAGACCAAACTTGGATCCAGAAGAAGAGATAGTTGAGGACCCTATCTATCTTATTATCTGCGGTCAAAATAATTTAATAGAAGATAGTCGCTTTGAGACTTTAATGTCAGAACTTTCGCAGTTTTCTAGTCGTCCGGATTTGCATATCTTATCTTATCAAGCATATAATTAAGGCTTGATAATTATCTTACTTAAAGCTATAATTAATTAAAAGCCTTTAATTTAGTCCAGAGAGACTGCAAAGGTACAGGATAAGATGGTTGAGAGGGTATGAGCTCTGCCAATTTTCATGTAACCTTGCCTATTGGCAAGGTTTTTTGTATGTAAGGAGAGAGATGAACAAAAATTGTAAGAATGCTCGTTTTGTTTTGAAAGAAGATTTACAAATTATCAGTCAAATAGAGATTGCACCTCGTATCTTTGAAATGAAACTTTCTGGAGCAATGGTAGAGGACATGACTGTTGGACAATTTCTACACTTACGTGTACCCGATGCAAGCAAATTGTTACGCCGCCCTATTTCGATTTCACAAATTGATAAAAAAGCGCAAGTGGTTACGATTGTCTATCGTGTAGAGGGTGGGGGGACAGATATCTTATCACACTTAAAAACTGGTGATATGGTGGATACGATGGGACCTCAGGGAAATGGATTTGATTTAACGGTTACTGCTGCGGGAGAGACAGCACTTCTTGTTGGGGGAGGAATTGGTGTGCCACCATTAGTTGAAACGGCTAAACAGTTAAAAGCGAAAGGTGTTAAAGTGATCTCGGTGATTGGTTTTGCCAACAAAAATGCGGTCATTTTAGAAGAGGAGCTCCGCAGTTGTGGCCAAGTCTTTGTGACAACGGATGATGGCTCTTACGGTACAAAAGGATATGTGTCTACAATTATTGATCAGATGACTCAAAATTTCGCTACTATTTATTCATGTGGTGCACCTGGAATGCTTAAATATATTGATAAAAAATTCGAAAATCACCCACATGCTTATCTATCAATGGAATCACGTATGGCTTGTGGCATGGGAGCGTGTTACGCTTGTGTAGTACCTGTTAAAGGAAGATCAGAGACGGAAAATAAGCGTGTTTGTGAAGATGGTCCAGTCTTTGCAACTGGTCAAATTATTCTATAGGAGGCTCGGATGTCAAAAAATCGTCTACAAGTAAATTTACCT
Organism: uncultured Streptococcus sp.; assembly: GCA_964590305.1. GTDB lineage: Bacteria > Bacillota > Bacilli > Lactobacillales > Streptococcaceae > Streptococcus. The sequence goes on along the minus strand of CAZPYI010000095.1, from coordinate 7,378 downwards.
GGATTAAATCTTAAAAATCCAATTATTCCGGCTTCTGGCTGTTTTGGTTTTGGTCAGGAATATGCCAAATATTATGATTTAGATAAGCTTGGCTCTATCATGATAAAGGCGACTACACAAGCCCCTCGTTTTGGCAATCCAACACCACGTGTAGCAGAAACGCCTTCAGGTATGCTAAATGCTATAGGTTTGCAAAATCCTGGAGTTGAAGCTGTTATTGCTGAAAAATTACCGTGGTTAGCACAGCGTTTTCCAGAACTACCTATCATTGCTAATGTTGCTGGTTTTTCAAATGAAGAGTATGCTTTTGTCTCAGAAAAAATATCCAAAGTGAGTAATGTCAAAGCCATTGAACTCAATATTTCTTGCCCGAATGTTGATCATGGAAACGCAGGTCTCTTAATAGGTCAAGTCCCAGAATTAGCTTACGCTGCAGTTAAAGCCAGTGTTGAAAATTCTGAAGTACCAGTCTATGTCAAATTGACACCAAGTGTTGCTGATATTACAACTGTTGTTAAAGCAGTTGAAGAAGCAGGTGCAACAGGTTTCACCATGATAAACACCTTAGTAGGTATGCGATTTGATTTGTCTAGTAGAAATCCCATTATCGCTAATGGAACTGGAGGAATGAGTGGGCCAGCAGTATTTCCTGTGGCTCTCAAACTCATTCGTCAAGTTGCTCAGAGCACAAACTTACCCATTATCGGAATGGGGGGTGTGGATTCTGCAGAAACCGCTATTGAAATGATGATTGCAGGTGCTTCAGCAATTGGTGTGGGAACCGCAAACTTTACAGATCCCTTTGCCTGTCCCGATATTATTGATCGACTCCCCCAAGTTATGGATAAATACAATATTTCAGACTTAGAGACGCTTCGTTATGAGGTAAAACAAAGCTTAATCCATAATCAACTCTAGTATTTGAGTCCAGTAAGTCTTTGACATTAAACTACGAAAACGTTATAATAGAAAAAATCAAATACCTTTAATTTAGTCCAGAGAGACGAAAAAGGTTTACTAGTCAAAGAGGGTGCAATGTACCCGATTTTCGTGTAACCTTGCTCTTTGGCAAGGTTTTCTTTTTTATCAGAAAGGAAGTTTTATGCGTGAAAGCCGTCCAATTGTTGCCCTTGATTTTCCATTTTTTGAAGATGTGAAAACATTTCTTTCTTATTTTCCCGATGACGAGAAGTTATATGTCAAAATTGGGATGGAACTTTATTATGCTGTTGGTCCCGAAATTGTCCGCTATGTTAAGGAATTAGGGCACTCAGTGTTTTTGGATCTTAAGCTTCATGACATTCCAAATACTGTAAAGTCTGCTATGAAGGTATTATCACATCTTGGTGTTGACATGACTAATGTCCATGCGGCTGGTGGTGTTGAAATGATGCAGGCTGCCCGTGAAGGATTGGGGAGTGATGCAAAACTAATTGCGGTCACACAGCTCACCTCAACATCTCAAGAACAAATGCATGACTACCAAAATATTCAAACTAGTTTAAAAGAATCAGTTGTACATTATGCAAGAAAAGCGGCAGAATCAGGACTCGATGGTGTTGTTTGCTCAGCACAGGAGGTCAAAGATATTAAGATAGCGACTTCGCAAGACTTTATCTGTCTAACTCCAGGCATTCGTCCAAAAGGCTCTGCTCTTGGTGACCAAAAACGTGTCATGACACCGGCTGATGCCTATCAAATTGGATCAGATTATATTGTTGTTGGACGTCCAATTACACGCGCAGAAAATCCTCTTGAAGCATATCAAACCATTAAATCAGAGTGGATAGAAGGCTAAAAAATGTCACTAGCAGTAAATTAGTGATAGGATACAAGGAAATTATAACTATTCATAGTTATAATTATTTGAAATAAAAGGAGAAACCATGACTTTAGCAACTCAAATTGCATCAGACTTACTTGATATTAAAGCTGTTTATCTAAAACCCGAGAATCCATTTACATGGGCTTCAGGAATTAAATCCCCAATCTATACTGACAATAGAATCACACTTTCTTACCCGAGTACACGTACTTTGATTGAAGATGGATTTGTTGAAATAATAAAGCAAGCATTTCCAGAGGTAGAAGTTATTGCAGGAACTGCTACCGCAGGTATTCCTCATGGGGCGATTATTGCGGATAAGATGGATTTACCATTTGCCTACATTCGTAGTAAACCAAAAGATCATGGTGCAGGGAACCAAATTGAAGGCCGTGTTTCTAAAGGGCAAAAAATGGTTGTTATTGAGGACCTCATTTCAACAGGAGGTTCAGTTCTTGAAGCTGTAGCAGCAGCGGAGCGTGAAGGTGCTGATGTTCTTGGAGTGGTAGCCATCTTCACATACGAGTTGCCTAAGGCAGATAAGAACTTTTCTGATGCTGGTGTCAAATTGGTGACATTATCCAATTATACTGAGTTGATAAAGGTCGCAAAGGTACAGGGTTATATTACGGCAGATGGGCTGAATCTTCTTAAAAAATTCAAAGAAAATCAAGAAACTTGGCAGAATTAAAGTCCTTAGGAACTATATATGTTTATTGGACAGAAAAAAGATTGTTGAGGTAATTAGATGAAAATTTCTTGTCATTTTATTGATAATATCATTCCTGATGACTATAGCAAACTTGCTAGTGTTCAAGTCAAAGGAAGCGCAGTCGTGTCTTTTCCTTTCACGATTGAAGAGATTCCTTCAGGTGCTAAAAGTTTAGCGTGGACTTTAGTTGATTATGATTCCATCCCTGTCTGTGGATTTGCTTACATTCATTGGGTAGTTGCGAATGTTCCAGCAGAAAAGGCTCACATTGAGGCTGATTTTTCTCGAAACGACAAGTACCATTTGAAAGGAAAAAATAGTCTGGTTAGTCGATTTTTGACGAAAGATTACTCTGATATTGATGATGCTTATATGGGACCATATCCTCCAGACAAAGACCATGTTTATACATTAACTGTCTACGCCTTGGATGCAGATTTGGATTTATCAAAAGGATTCTATATGAACGAACTCCTTCACAAAATAAAAGGACACATTTTGGCAGAATCTAAACTAGAAGTCATTGGCAAATGTTAGGAGATTAGATGCAACATTCAAAATGGCATGATTTAATAAAAAAAGAGTTGCCTGAAGGGTATTATTCACAGATTAATCATTTCTTGGATACTGTTTATGCTGGTGGAACCACGTACCCCCCAAGAAATAAAGTGTTTAACGCTATCCAGACAACAGGCATAGAAGATGTTAAAGTTGTCATTATAGGACAAGACCCTTATCATGGACCAAATCAAGCACAAGGTTTATCATTTTCAGTTCCAGAGGATATCCCTGCTCCTCCCTCTCTCCAGAATATTTTGAAAGAATTAGAGTCAGATGTTGGTTTGAGAAATCATCATGATTTAACCTCTTGGGCACAGCAAGGTGTGCTTCTCCTTAATGCTTGCCTTACAGTACCTTCCGGTCAAGCAAACGGTCATGCTGGCCAAATATGGGAAACGTTTACTGATGCTATTATTAAAGTCCTTAATCAGAACGAATCACCTCTTGTATTTCTTCTTTGGGGAGGATATGCTCGGAAGAAAAAAGAGCTTATCACCAATCCAATTCATCATATAATAGAATCAGCACACCCAAGTCCTTTATCATCCTATCGTGGTTTCTTTGGTAGTCGTCCATTTTCAAAAACCAACGCTTTCCTTGTCCAGGATGGTTTAACACCAATTGATTGGTTAGATTAATTATGAAGCTGAAAAATGGAGTAACTGAAATCTTATCGGATAAAATTTTTTTCTTGTGATTTCTTAAACTTTTTACTTTCCCCTCAAAGGAGTTCATATGTTACTAATAAAAAAAGGTCGTTTACTGGATCCGAAGTCACAGACTGACAAAATTTGTGATATTCTTGTTGATGGTAAGAAGGTCCTAAAAATTGCCGAAAATATTGAAAATGATAATGCACAAGTGATTGATGCCAAAGGTCTCGTGGTAGCACCTGGTCTAGTCGATATTCATGTGCATTTTCGTGAACCTGGTCAAACTCATAAAGAAGATATCCATACAGGTGCTTTGGCAGCCGCAGCTGGTGGCTTTACAACAGTTGTTATGATGGCAAATACAAACCCTACCATTTCTGATGTTTCGACTTTGAAAGAAGTACTTGCTAGTGCATCAAAGGAAAACATTCACATCTACACGAATGCCACAGTTACTAAGAATTTTGATGGCGAAAATATGACTGATTTCAAGGCTTTGCTCGAGTCAGGAGCAGTCAGTTTTTCAGATGATGGGATTCCATTGCAAAGTTCTAAAGTCGTTAAAGAAGCGTTAGACCTTGCTAAAGCTAATGGAACATTTATTGCTCTGCATGAGGAAGACCCTGAGTTGAACGGTATTTTAGGATTCAATGAACACATTGCTCATGATAAATTTAATTTTTGTGGAGCAACGGGTGTTGCTGAATACAGCATGATTGCGCGTGATGTGATGATTGCCTATGATAGACAAGCCCACTTACATATTCAACATTTATCAAAAGCTGAATCTGTACAAGTTGTTGCATTTGCTCAATCACTGGGAGCACCCGTTACAGCAGAAGCTGCGCCACAACATTTTTCAAAAACAGAAGATTTACTCCTTATAAAAGGTGCGGCTGCGAAGATGAATCCTCCTCTTCGAACTGAAAAGGACCGCTTAGCTGTTATTGAAGGTTTGAAATCAGGTGTCATTTCTATTATCGCGACAGACCATGCACCGCATCATAATGATGAAAAAAATGTAGAAGATATTACAAAAGCCCCATCAGGAATGACAGGACTTGAAACGTCGCTATCTCTTGGTTTGACAAATCTCGTTGCGACTAATGAGTTGACTTTATCACAGTTACTTGAAAAAATGACATTAAATCCGGCTAATATGTATGATTTTGATGCTGGTTATTTATCGGAAAATGGTCCAGCAGATATTGTGATTTTCTCAGATGAAGAAGAGCGAGAGGTTTCAGATAAATTTTCTTCAAAAGCCTCTAACTCGCCATTTATTGGTGAAAAATTAAAGGGTGTTGTTAAGTATACTATTAGTGATGGTGAGATTGTTTATCAATCATAAAAAAACAGACTGGGTATTGTACCTAGTCTGTTTTTTGTTTGCTTAAGTTGAGTCCCCAAGGCACAAGATTTTCAGTCTTTTGTCTAATACGTGTCATATTATCTTTATGGCGTACAATAATAATACTAGCCATAACAATGATAATAAGTGTGAAGAGCCAGTCATAGCTTAATAATAAAAAGTGGAAAGATGGGAAAATAAAGAGCCCAAGGACAGCACATGCTGCGGCAATGACACTTGAGAGAGAAATCATACTAAATAGATAGAGTGTAGCAAGAAAAATAAGGAGTAGAAAAATGAGATAAAGTGGAGCAAATCCAAGTAAAACTCCTGCACTGGTAGCAACGGCTTTCCCACCCTTAAATTTAGCAAATATTGGGAAAGTATGTCCAATTATTGCAAATAAGCCAAAAACTATTGGAGAGAGAGTTGTGATACCAAATAAGAGGGGTAGAACTGTTGCGAGTGTTCCTTTTAAGACATCAATGATAAGAGTGATTGTACCTGCTTTTGGACCTAATATGCGAAAGGTATTGGTTGTTCCGGTATTTCCACTACCATGTTCTCGTAAATTAGTGTAGAAGAAAAATTTCCCAATCCATAATCCAGTTGGTATTGAGCCTAACAAGTAGGCAATAATCAGTAAAACTAAAATTTTCATGATTTTATTATATCATAAAGGAAATCAAATTTTCTTTTTCAGTATGTAATTCTCTAGAATAAAAATAGTAATAAACAGATTTTGAATAATTATCCAACGAAACTTCCCTGACTAATTTCCATTAACCTCAGGACATATGATATTCTAAGTTGTTAAATATATTGCAAAATTTTTAAAAAAATCATAAGATATTGATTTAAAGACCTAGTTCCAAGGCATTTACTCATAAAAAAACACCACTTTTTAATAGAATAATAGAATTACTTTGCAAAAATTGAAAAAAACTTGTAAGATTAGAATGATGAAAAAATCTGGAGGTCACATTTGGCTAAAAAGGAAATTAATATAAATAATTATAATGACGATGCGATTCAAGTACTGGAAGGCTTGGATGCTGTTCGTAAACGCCCAGGAATGTATATAGGATCTACTGATGGGACAGGACTACACCATCTTGTTTGGGAGATAGTTGATAATGCTGTGGACGAAGCACTCTCTGGTTTTGGGAATCAGATTGATGTTGTCTTAAACAAGGACGGCAGTGTAACAATTAGTGACCAAGGCCGTGGAATGCCTGTCGGAAAACACGCTATGGGAATTCCAACTGTTGAAGTTATCTTTACAGTCTTACATGCTGGTGGGAAATTTGGACAAGGTGGCTATAAAACTTCAGGAGGTCTTCATGGCGTGGGGTCATCTGTCGTAAATGCTCTCTCAAGTTGGCTTGAAGTTGAAATTACACGAGATGGCTCCGTCTACAAGCAACGATTTGAAAATGGAGGCAAGCCAGCTACCACGCTTAAAAAGATTGGTACGGCTCCTAAATCCAAATCTGGTACCAAGGTCAGCTTTATGCCCGATACTACAATTTTCAAAACAATCGACTTTAAATTTAACACAATAGCAGAGCGATTGAATGAATCAGCTTTCCTTTTGCAAGATGTGACACTCACATTAACGGACAAGAGAAAAGAAGAGGCAGAGTTTCTTGAATTTCATTATGAGAATGGTGTACAGGATTTTGTCGCGTATTTGAATGAAGACAAAGAAACTCTAACACCTGTTATTTATTTTGCAGGGGAGGAACAAGAGTTCCAAGTTGAGGTAGCGATTCAGTACAATGATGGCTTTTCTGATAATATTCTTTCATTTGTTAATAATGTCCGCACTAAAGACGGTGGAACTCATGAAACTGGACTCAAGTCAGCAATTACCAAAGCCATGAATGATTATGCTCGTAAATCAGGTCTATTAAGGGAAAAAGATAAAAATCTCGACGGATCAGATTATCGTGAAGGTTTATCAGCTATTTTATCAATTCTTGTACCTGAAGAGCATTTGCAGTTTGAAGGACAAACAAAAGATAAACTAGGGAGTCCACTTGCGCGACCTTTAGTTGATAGTATTGTTTCAGAAAAATTGACTTATTTTCTTTTGGAAAATGGTGAAGTTGCTTTAAATCTGGTTCGCAAAGCCATTAAAGCTCGGGATGCTCGCGAAGCAGCCCGAAAGGCTCGGGATGCTTCACGTAGTGGTAAGAAAGGAAAAAAAGATAAAGGCCTTCTTTCTGGAAAACTAACTCCTGCTCAATCTAAAAATCCAAAGAAAAATGAAC
>CAZPYI010000094.1:0-9566 GCA_964590305.1 uncultured Streptococcus sp. | reverse complement strand
GAAGAAGTTCCAGAAACACATCTAAAAGTTTGTAAAGTAAATACAGGTGACGAAGAACTCCGTCAAATCATCTGTGGAGCACCAAATGTTCAAGCAGGTATTAAAGTTATTGTTGCATTGCCGGGTGCTCGTATAGCTAATAATCACAAAATCAAAAAAGGTAAAATTCGTGGAATGGAATCATTGGGAATGATTTGTTCCCTTCAAGAGCTAGGAATTTCAGACTCTGTTATTCCTAAAGAATATTCAGAAGGGATTCAATTTTTACCTGAGGATGCTGTTCCTGGTGATAGTATCTTTCCTTATCTTGACTTAGATGATGAAATTATTGAGCTTTCAATTACTCCAAATCGTGCGGATGCTTTGTCAATGCGTGGGGTGGCATATGAAGTGGCTGCTATTTATGGAAAAGATGTTCATTTTCCTGAAAAAAACTTAAGTGAGAACGAAAAGTCTGCATCCGACCTTCTTGCTGTTTCTATTGAGTCAGAAAAAGTTTTGACTTATAAAGCTCGAGTGGTTGAGAATGTGACTATTCAGCCTAGCCCACAATGGTTGCAAAACATTCTCATGAACGCTGGCATCCGTCCGATTAACAATGTTGTTGACGTGACAAATTATGTTCTTTTGTATTTTGGACAACCCATGCATGCCTTTGATTTAGATAAGTTTGAAGTGGAAAAAATTGTTGCGCGTGATGCTCGTAAGGGTGAAAAGCTAATCACTTTAGATGATGAAGAACGTGAACTCAGTTCAGATGATATTGTCATTACAGTGAATGATAAGCCTGTCGCACTTGGTGGCGTTATGGGTGGTAAATCAACCCAAATCAGTAATAGCTCTAAGAATATTATTTTGGAAGCTGCCGTATTTGATGGCACATCCATTCGTAAAACAAGTGGTCGCCTGAATCTTCGTTCTGAATCTTCTTCACGTTTTGAAAAAGGCATCAACTACGCTACAGTTGGGGAAGCACTTGATTTCGCGGCTGCAATGATAGAAGAGTTAGCTGGTGGAATCGTGCTCCAAGGTCGTGTTGAGGCGGGAATCATTCCTACTGATGATGTTGACGTATCTACAAATCTTGATTACGTCAATGTCCGTCTTGGTACAACATTATCTTTGGAAGATATTGAAGCTATTTTTGAAAAACTAGGCTTTGGGATAACTGGTTCTGCTGAAAAATTTACTGTATCAGTTCCACGACGTCGTTGGGATATCGCTATTCAAGCAGACTTGGTGGAAGAAGTCGCTCGTATCTATGGTTATGATAAATTGCCAACAACTTTGCCAGAAGCTTCTGGGACAGTTGGAGAGTTGACAAAAACACAAAGATTACGCCGCAAAGTGCGTGACATTGCTGAAGGCTCTGGATTATCAGAAATTATTTCTTATGCACTGACGACACCCGAAAAGGCTGTTGAGTTTACTCCAAACCCAACAAATATAACAGAACTGATGTGGCCAATGAGTGTGGAACGCTCTGCTCTTCGTCAAAATGTCATCTCAGGAATGCTAGATACAGCCGCTTACAATGTTGCACGTAAAAATGGCAATGTAGCTATCTATGAAATTGGTAAAGTTTTTGAACAAACTGGAAATCCTAAAGAAGAATTGCCAAATGAAATTGACACATTTGCTTTTGCTATCTCTGGATTAGTAGCTGAGAAGGATTTTCAAACGCAAGCCACGCCTGTTGATTTCTTTTATGCTAAAGGGATAGTCGAAGCTTTTGTTAATAAATTAGAACTGAATGTTGAATTTTCACCCTATCAAGGTATGGCTAGCATGCACCCAGGTCGCACTGCCTCAATCTCACTTGATGGAGAAATTATCGGTTTTGTTGGTCAAGTGCATCCTCAAGCTGCAAAAAACTATGATATTCCAGAAACTTATGTGGCTGAACTAAGCTTAACTGCTATTGAAGCAGCACTAAAATCAGATAATATCTTTGTGGAAATTACAAAATTCCCTATGGTTACACGTGATTTAGCGCTCTTATTAGATAAAGAAACCAGTCATAAAGATATTGTTTCTGCAATGACTTCTGTTGGCATTAAACAGTTAACTACTATTAAACTTTTCGATGTTTATCAAGGTGCCAATATTGCTGTTGATAAGAAATCAATGGCATATAGTCTGACATTCCAAAATCCAAACGACAATTTAACAGATGAAGAAGTTGCAAGGTATATGGAAAAAATTATCAAGGCTTTGATAGAAGAAATTGGCGCAGAAGTTCGGTAAATACCCATGTTATTGAAATAGTCTAAATAGAACTTTTAAAAAATAGAGTGATAAAAGTCCGTCAGAATTTGGCGGACTTTTTTGTTTGCTAGGGAGATGACTTTCTGACTCAGTGAAAAAATGATTGCTTTCTTGGAAAGGCTTATCTATTCTCAATAATAACAGTAGTCAAAAATGAAGAGTTTTCTATATTTTGTTATAATAAGGAGAAGAATATTGAAAGAGATGACATATGAAATTACTCTACACTGATATACAATATGACATGCCAGAGATTCTGATAAATGAGGCTTCGCAGGCTGCCAAAGACGGGAAGCGTGTCTTTTATATTGCCCCAAATTCACTATCGTTTGAAAAGGAACGAGCCGTTTTAGAAGGTCTACCTGAACAGGCTTCCTTTGCAATAACGATTACGCGTTTTGCACAAATGGTGCGTTATTTTACTGTGAGCGGAACACAGCAAAAGGAAAGTATTGATGACAAAGGGCTAGCCATGATTTTTTATCGTGCCTTGTCTCATTTTTCAAGCCAAGATTTAAAAAGTTTTGGTCGTCTTAGAAAAGATGCCAATTTTATCAATCAGTTGGTGGATTTGTATAAAGAACTAAAGACGTCAAATTTGACAGTTTTGGACTTATCAGACCTTGATTCAAGTGAAAAGCAAGAGGATTTGATAAAAATCTTCACAAAGGTTGAGGAGATACTAAGAGCTGGAAATTATGATAATCAGAGTAAGATAGCATTTTTTGCAGATCAATTGCTTTCGGGTGATTTAGATGATAGTCTTAGAAACCTAGTTCTAGTTATTGATGGTTTTACCCGTTTTTCAGCTGAGGAAGAAAATCTTGTGACACTCCTTCATGAAAAAGGTGTAGAGATTATTATCGGGACATACATTAGTCAAAAGGCTTACAAGTCGACTTTTTCTAATGGAAATATTTATCAATCTGGGCTTGATTTTATGAGGAGCTTGGTAGCAAAATTTCATGTCAAACCTGTGTATGTACAATCAGAGGGTCAAAGTTTGGAGGCATTTGTAAAATTGTCTACACTATTTGAAAGCCGTCATGATTTCACACTGTCTGACTTAACCTTGACAGATTCAGACAAACAACATTATGCTATTTGGAATGTCATTAATCAAAAAGAAGAAGTAGAATATGTGGCTAAAGCGATTCGTCAAAAATTATATCAAGGCTACCGCTATAAAGATATGTTAGTTTTACTTGGCGATGTGGATAGCTATCACTTACAAATTGGAAAGGCATTTGACAAGTTTGAAATTCCCTATTATTTTGGAAAATCAGAGACCATGAGCTCGCACCCACTCGTCCACTTTATTGAGAGTATGGATCGTGTTAAGCGATATAATTTTCGGGCTGAAGATGTCATGAATTTATTTAAATCAGGTTTATATGGCAATTGTAGTCAAGATCAGTTAGATAAATTTGAACAGTATATTACTTATGCGGATATCAAAGGACAAAGTAAATTTTTCAATGCATTTACAATCACAAAAAAGAGCAAATTTAATCTTAAAGAGTTGAATAAAATTAGAGCAGACTTGATGCTTCCCTTACAGGATTTTGTTAAGGCACAAAAACAATTAGGAAAAAGTCTCCTTAGTAAATTTCAGATTTTTCTAGAAGCAATTTTATTACCAAGTAATTTTGAACAGTTGGCTTTTGATAGTCAAGAAATTGAGCAAGAGAAACATGAGCAAGTTTGGAAGACTTTTACAGAAATTTTAGAACAATTTCATTTGGTATTTGGGGAGCAAAAATTAAGTCTGGACGAGTTTTTATCATTGCTTGGTAGCGGTATGACAGCAGCAGAATACCGAACAGTTCCTGCTACAGTTGATGTGGTTACAGTCAAATCTTATGATTTGGTTGAACCACATACCAATAAATTCGTCTTTGCACTCGGCATGACGCAATCTCATTTTCCAAAAATTGCTCAAAACAGAACATTGATTTCTGATGACGAACGTGCAAGAATCAATCAGATGACAACTGATAATTCAAGATTTGATATTGTCACAAGAGAAAACCTCAAGAAAAACCATTTTGCTGCGCTTTCTCTATTTAATTCAGCAACTGAGGAATTAGTAATAACGCAACCTCAAATTTCAAATGAGGTTGAGGATACAAGTTCCTCTTATCTTTTGGAGTTGGAGGCTATAGGAGTTCCTGTTCTTGAGAAAGGACGCAATAATTTAGCAACAAATCCAGAGGACATAGGTAACTATAAAGCCCTTTTGTCACGTGTGATAGAAATTAATCGTTCAGCAATTGACCAAGAGATGACAAAGGAAGAGCAGACATTTTGGTCAGTGGCAGTCCGCTATCTTCGTAGGAAGCTTGAGTCTGAGGGGATTACCATTCCTGATGTCAATGACAATTTAGTAACTAGAAAAGTTACCAAGGAAGTATTGGAGACACGTTTTCCTGTTGAAGAGCCGCTTCACCTGTCATCTTCTGCTCTAATGACTTTTTATAATAATCAATATCTCTACTTTTTACGCTATGTTTTAGGCTTACAAGAAATAGAGACGATTCATCCCGATTCTCGAAATCACGGAACCTACCTTCATCGTGTCTTTGAATTAGTGATGAAGGATGCCTCAGATAATTCATTTGACAATAAACTAGCACATGCTATTTCATTAACTAATCAAGAAATTAGTTTTAAAATACGTTACGAAGGAGATGAAGAAAGTCGCTATTCTTTAACGGTTCTAGAAGATATAGCTAAGAGTACAGCAACGGTATTACAAAATGATGCACAGATTCAAGTAGAAAGTGAAGAAAAATCATTCGAATTAGTGCTTGAAAATACCATTAAAGTTAGAGGGATTATCGATCGTATTGATCGGCTAAAAAATGGTAGTTTAGGTATTATTGATTATAAATCAAGTCGAAATACCTTTGACATTCAAAAGTTTTACAATGGACTAAGCCCTCAGTTGATAACTTATATGCAGGCTCTTAAAAGCAATAAAAACAAATCTGAGAGCGACAAGATTTTTGGTGCGATGTACCTTCACATGCAAGAGCCTAAGATTGATTTAGCAAGTGTTCAATCGCTAGACAAAATTTCAGAAAATGCTCATAAAGAACTCAGTTACAAAGGACTTTTTTTAGACGAGTACAAAGAGTACTTGGCTAATGGGAAATATCACTTGAACGATTCAATCTACAATCACGAAGAAACAGATCTTCTACTTAGCTATAATGAAAAATTGTATAGTGATGCAGGTAAAAGCATAAAAAATGGACATTTTTTAATTAATCCCTATAGTTCTGATGGAAGGTCTGTAGATGGTGAGCAGCTTAAAGCGATTACTCAATTTGAAGCAGATCGTCATATGCCTTATGCGCGTCAGCTATACAAATTGCCTCGAAAAGACAAGCGTCAAGGATTCCTGGAACTCATGAAAACTAAGATAGAGGAGGAAGATAATGATATTTAAATCATTTTTGACAAAAGAAGAAATGACTTCCTTACAAATTCAAGAAGCTAAGTCTGATAAAAAACAAAAAAGAACTCCGGAACAAATTGAAGCTATTTATAGTTCCAACGAAAATATTCTTGTCTCGGCATCGGCGGGATCAGGAAAAACATTTGTCATGATTGAGCGCATCATAGATAAGATTCTATGTGGTGTTACAGTTGATCAGCTATTTATCTCAACATTTACCGTTAAAGCGGCGGGTGAATTAAAAGAACGTCTTGAAAATAAAATCACAGAACACTTACAAAAGACAGGAGACACCTCTTTAAAACAGTTTCTCAGTGAACAATTACTTGCTCTACAGACTGCAGATATTGGGACCATGGATGCCTTCACTCAAAAGTTGGTCAACCAATATGGCTATACCTTAGGAATATCTCCGAGTTTTCGTATCATGACTGAAAAGAGTGAGCAAGATATTCTTAAAAATGATGTCTTTGAAGATTTGTTTTCAGATTATATGAGGGGAGACAGCAAAAGCGTCTTTATCAAATTAGTTAAAAATTTTTCCGCTCATCGAAAGGACTCGGAAAATTTTAAACAGCAAGTTTATAAGATTTACGATTTTAGTCAGGCAACTGATAACCCTAAGCGATGGGTGACGGATAATTTCTTAAAAGGTGTACGGGAATATACTGACTTTAAGAGTATCCCAGATCAAGAAGTTCGTGATTTTCTCGATTGTCTGCACGATGCTGCAAATCAGCTCCAAGACTTGACTGATTTAGATGACTATAAAAAACTTACTGCTAAGCAAGCACCAACAGCAGCTTATAAAAAGCATAGCAAAATGATTGAGACTTTACATGAATGGTCTTTACATTTTGATAGCTTCTATGGTCGTGATGGGCTTGGAAAATTAGCCAATGATGTCCTTGCCTTAATTCCTTCTGGAATAGCTGTAACAGTCGCAGGAGTCAAATACCCGATTTTCAAGTCGCTGCATGAGCGATTGCGGGGACTGAAACATCTAGAAACCATTTTAAAATATCAACCTCAAAGCCTTTCTTTATTGGAATTGCTTCAAAAGTTTGTTCTTGACTTTTCAGAGCAGTATTTACAAGCTAAGATACAGGAAAATACTTTTGAGTTTTCTGATATTTCGCATTTCGCAATTGCTATTTTGGAAGAAAATAAAGACATCAAAAAATTGTATCAAAATAGATACCATGAAGTTATGGTTGATGAGTATCAAGATAATAATCATACGCAGGAGCGTATGCTGGAACTTTTATCAAATGGACATAACCGTTTCATGGTAGGAGACATCAAACAATCTATCTATCGATTTCGTCAAGCTGACCCACAAATTTTCAATCAAAAATTTAAAGATTTTCAAGAGAATCCAAGCCATGGGAAACTTATCTTACTTAAAGAGAATTTCCGTAGTCAATCAGAGGTTTTAGATACCAGTAACAGTATTTTTACTCATCTTATGGATCACTCTGTTGGCGAAATTCTTTATGATGAGACACATCAATTATTGGCAGGAAGTTCCGAACAAAAGAAAGTCCATCCAGAAAATGAGACTCAGTTACTTATCTATGATAATGATAGTGCTGAAGAATTTAACTCAGAAGGTGGCAATGATGTTATCAATCCGAGCGAAGTCAAAATAGTTGTAAAAGAAATCATTCGTCTTCATAATGATGAAAATGTAAAATTCGAAGATATTACATTGCTTGTTTCTTCACGGACACGAAATGATGGGATTCTTCAAACATTTGATCAGTATGGTATTCCTTTGGTGACAGATGGTGGTGAGCAGAATTATCTTAAGTCAATCGAAGTTATGGTTATGTTGGACACACTTCGTGTGATTGATAATCCGCTTAATGATTATGCTTTAGTTGCATTGCTGCGCTCTCCCATGTTCTCTTTTGATGAAGATGAGTTGACAAGACTTTCTCTTCAAAATCTTGAAGGAAAACACAAGCAAAATCTTTATGAAAAACTTCAAAATGCTCATGTAAATAGAGGGGAACATGCTCAATTAGTTAATCGAAATTTACAAGAGAAACTAACAGCTTTCTTTGAAACTTTTCTATCATGGCGTACTTTTGCTAAAACACATGCGCTTTACGACCTGATTTGGAAAATATATAATGATAAATTTTATTATGATTATGTTGGTAGTTTGCCAAAAGCAGATCAACGGCAAGCCAACTTATATGCTCTAGCACTGCGTGCCGATAATTTTGAACGCTTGGGATTTAAAGGCTTGTCACGTTTTATTCACATGATTGATAAAGTATTAGACACTCAAAATGATTTGGCTGCTGTGGAAGTAGCCTTACCCAAAAATGCTGTTACTTTAATGACAATTCATAAGAGTAAAGGCTTAGAGTTTAAATATGTTTTCATTCTTAATATTGATAAGAAATTCAGTGTGACAGATATTAATTCTCCGATGATTTTATCGCGTGAAAATGGAGTTGGAATCAAGTATATTGCTGATATGAAAGAAGAGTTGAGTGAAAAGCTCTTACCAAGTGTCAAAGTGAGTATGGACACTCTGCCTTATCAGATTAATAAGCGTGAGTTGAAATTGGCGACATTATCTGAACAGATGCGTCTTCTTTACGTTGCCATGACACGCGCTGAAAAGAAACTTTATCTAGTTGGTAAGGGCAGTCAAGAAAAAATAAGCGATAACTATAACGGAAAATCAGAAAATAATCATTTACCAATAGCTGACCGTGAGTCTTATATGACTTTTCAAGATTGGATGTTGGCGATTGAAGCAACCTATAACAAAGAAAATCTTCATTTTACAACAACCTTTATCAGTGATGAGGACTTAACAGAGGACAAGATTGGTAAAATCAAGACCAGTAATCAGTTGCACCCCGATGATCTTAAAGAAAATCGTCAATCAACTGATATTTCACATGCTTTAGATATGATGGAAGCTGTGGAGAAACTTAATGGGAAATATCGAGCTGCCATTAACTTACCTACAGTTCGAACACCTAGTCAGATTAAAAAGCTATATGAACCTCTCATGGATAGTGATGGAGTGGAAGTTATGGATCAAGGGTATCGAGCAAAACCGGAGATTAACCTACCAAATTTTTCACAAAAAAAAGCTGTATCAGCGACAGCACTAGGGTCAAGTCTGCATGAGTTGATGCAACTTTTGAAACTGTCAGAAAAAATTACAATGGAAGATATTAGTGATGCACTGAGTAAGCTTTCTGCCGAAGATAGTGTAAAATCACGCATTCAAGTAGATAAAATCTTAGATTTTTTTGAAACGACCGAACTAGGCAAAATCATTCAAGAAAATGTAGACAAAGTTTATCGTGAAGCACCATTTGCTATGTTGAAGCAAGACCCTGAAAGTAAAGAAGACTTTGTTGTTCGTGGAATTATTGATGGTTACATTCTCTTGTCTGATAGGATTATTTTATTTGACTATAAGACAGATAAATTCACCAATTCATTGGATATGAAAGAACGCTATAAAGGACAAATGGCACTTTACTCAGAAGCATTGAGCAAGTCTTTTGCGATTAAAAAAGTTGATAGATATCTAATTTTGTTAGGTGGAACAGAGTTAAGTGTCATACGAGTCTAAAAGGTAGAAAAATATGTTTTGTGTGCTAGAAATCGCATAACTTTTTTGTAAAAATGGAATACTATTTTGATTGTCCGTGTTGCGCTATCTCTATGAGCAGCACTGATGATATGGAAACCACTGGATGATATGTCCAGTGTTTTTGATTGTTATAAAGAGGTCTAACAGATAGGATTGGCAGGAAAAATAACCATAACTTCACTAGGTAACGTAGTCTCTATT
>CAZPYI010000093.1:0-9732 GCA_964590305.1 uncultured Streptococcus sp. | reverse complement strand
TGCTAGTTTCTTGCCTGCTGAACTCGTAAATTTGGACTAATTTTAGTCCTTTTTTTGTGGACTTTTTTGTTCACCTTTTTGTGGACTTTGTACACTAATTTAATAAGTCGTAATGTTCTACAAAAATTGCAAAAGCCTTTATTATCAATGTTTACAGAGGTCTAAATGCTTCTAATATTTTTCCAATTCTAATATTAGCTTTATTATACACCTTTTTGATTATTTGTATAGAAAGCTTTATCAATACATTGGTGTATTATTTGTCATTTCCCTAACATGTCTAATATCAGCTGTCACTAAGAATACTTATACTTCTCTAGCAATTTCTTTAGGACTGTTCTTCTTGCCAAGGTTGCTTGTAGAGATTTTCAGAACTGGATTTATCAAAAAACTCTTGATGCTTTTCCCAATAGTGAATACAGACATTGAGACTACTTTATTGAATCTATCAAACTCTGAAACTTTTATTTTCAATTCTTTCAACTCAAACCTCATTTTTATCATTCTTATTATGCTAACTGTTTTAATTATCTGTGGCATAATAATTGTTAATAACTCAAGAAAAATAGTAGTTTAATACCAAAAACATCATAGCACTTTTACTCTTCCTGACAAATGCGTTTGCAATCTTCTTTTATGTATTGATCATCATACCAAGCATAGATAGCATCAATAATTGGAAGCATTGAACGACCGAAGGCAGTTAATTGATAATCAATATGCTTTGGAAATTCTTGAAAATCGTAACTCTCAGTCACGCCAAATTCTTCAAGTGCACGAAGTTGAGTAGATAGTGACCTTGGAGAGATGTTAGTGATTAATTTTTGAAAATCTGTGTAGCGTAACTTCTGATTCTGAGCTAAACTGCGAATAATCGTCAGACGACCTTTCCCATCTAAGATATGGTGAAAACAAAGTTCAGGTTGATCATGATATTCTAGTGGTATTATTTTTTCCATAGGCAATTCTTTTCCCTTATTTACTTTTTATATCTGTTGTAATATACTCAATTATATCATAAGAAAGAGGGTCCTGAGTATGAAGGCATTTGGAGCACAAAACAAGACTATTTCAAGCATCATAGCATTTGAAACTGATATTCCAAAACTAGAAGATTATGATCTGTTAGTAAAAGTTGAAGCAGTATCTGTAAATCCTGTTGATACAAAAGTTAGACAATCAATTGATGAAGAGCGTACTAGTCCACTAATTTTAGGATATGATGGTTATGGCACTGTGATTCAAACAGGCATTAAGTCTACGAAATTTAAAAAAGGTGATACCGTTTTTTGGGCAGGGGACGTTACTCGAAGTGGGTCAAACGCTGAATTTCAAGCAGTTGATGAACGAATTGTCGGAAAAGCACCTGAAAAGATAAGCATTGAAGAATCGGTTGCGATGCCATTAACAAGTTTGACAGCTTATGAATTAATTTTTGAAAAACTTGATATATCTAAAGAAGGCTTAGATGCAGGAAAGCAGATGTTAATCATCAATGGTGCTGGAGGTGTTGGGTCAGTTGCTATACAAATGGCCAAAAAGATAGCTGGTTTGACCGTTATTGCCACAGCTTCAAATGGGGAATCTACAAAATGGGTAGTTGAAAAAGGGGCAGATTATGTGATTGATCATCACAAAAACCTTATCTCTCAAGTCAGATCATTGGGTATAGAATATGTCGATTACATCCTTATCCTTAATGCGGTTAACCAACACATCGATGCTGCTACGGAATTGATTGCACCGCAAGGGAAAATCGCAAACATCGTAGAGCCCGGTCGCCCAATTAATTTGGATAGATTGGCTCATAAATCTGCTAGTTTTAACTTTGAGTGGATGTTCACAAAAGTTGTTAGCCAGACCAAGGATATTGAGACACAACATGACATTCTGAATGAAGTCTCCGATTGGTTGGACCAAGGTATTATAAAATCAACATTCTCAAAAAATCTTGGTGAAATATCTGCTGAAAATTTACGTGAAGCTCATCGTATATTAGAAGATGGGCACATGATTGGAAAAATCGTCCTAACAAACAAACCATGCTAATCATAATTTCAAAAAAGAGCAAACCATTTAAGGTATTGCTCTTATTTTTTTTGAAAAATACTTTTGGTATTTGGATTATATTTTTTTGCAGTTGCAATAATGAGGAGCTCTTCCACAGCAGCAAGGATAACAATCACACTCAACACACCAAATAGATAGATTCGAAGTTCTTTGAGCAAAAAATACACTGGAAATACGACAAAAACACAAGAACCAGCTACCTTATTTGCATAAGTGTGTACCCAAGCTAGTGTTCCAAATCTCAACATTCCTAAAACTAAAGATAATATTTTTATAAAAAATGTGACGCTAGATAAAACCAAGATAGCTAAAGGAATAGGCTGAGTAACGACTAGTTTTAATATAACACTGGCTACCATTGAAAAGTCGGCTAAGCTGTCCAATTTTGCTCCCAGATTACTTGTTAAGTGAAACTTTCTTGCAAGATAGCCATCTAAAATATCTGTCGCCCCACAAATGACATAAATCAGTATCCAAGGCCAAGAAAACATATCAATCAATAACAGACTGATTGATAAAATTATTCGAAATATTGAAAGTAAATTAGGTAACTTCTTCATAAAGTCTCCACTGTGTCTATTCAAAATTTTCACATAACATATTTTCTTAGAATAGTTACTACTATCTTCTAATCATTGACTTTACAGGTTCAAATGTTCTTCGATGAATAGGAGTCACTCCATATCTTTCAAGTGCAAATAAATGTGCCTTGGTTCCATAACCCACATTATGGCTGAAGTCATACCCCGGAAATTTTTCATCAAAGTCTTGCATAATTCTATCACGCGTTACTTTCGCCACGATTGAAGCTGCTGCGATAGAAAGGGAGTTAGCATCACCTTTGATAATTGATTCTTGTGGAATCTCTGTATCTAATTGCATAGCATCAATGAGAAGAAAATCTGGCTTTGATATATCACCTTTCAAGTTAGCTATTGCTTCTAACATAGCCACTTTAGTCGCTTGGTAGATGTTTATCTGGTCAATAACGTGATGGCTCGCACTTCCAATTCCTATTGACACTGCTTTTGCTAAAATCTCATTGTATATTGCTTCATGCTTACTTTTAGGAATTTTCTTGGAATCATTAAGGTGTTTTATTTTACAATTTTTGGGCAGAATAACACAAGCTGTTACAACTGGACCTGCTAAAGGTCCTCTTCCAACTTCATCAATGCCCGCTATTGCTTGGTAGCCTTGCTCATATAAATTTTTCTCATAGCGTAGCATATTTTCTAAACGCAAGTCTTCATCATAATCCGCTTGAATAGCTTTTTTGCGTTGCTTAATTGCCATTTGAACACCAACACGCGCATCTTCTTCAATTGTTTGCCATCTTGCATCAGTGAAACTACTAATGTTTGCTATTTCTTGCTTGATTTCTTTAATCGTCGACATTGTCTACACCAACAATATCCAGAGTATAGCGCCCTAATTTTCCATCACGAATATCCTTAACAAAAAGATTGTAGAAACGGTCATAGTCATCCCTAAATCCAAGCTTTTGAGTCATCGTAATAATGATTTCCGGAGCATCATCTTCAAGATTAATCCCCTTATAACGCTCTTCTAGACGTTTTGGATAGTATTTTTTGAAATAGTTTAGTCCAAAGATAGTAACCTCATCCATAGGAAGGAGTTGATCTTTAATAGCGCCAGTTAAGGCTAATTTGAGTCCAACAACCTCATCTTCAAATTTTGGCCATAGAATACCGGGAGTGTCCAGTATTTCTAAATCCTTATTTGACTTCAACCATTGCTGACCTTTTGTAACACCAGGTTTATTACCCACAACAGCAATCTTCTTACCTGCTAAGCGATTCATCAGCGTTGATTTTCCAGCATTAGGAATACCAATAATCATTGTCCGAAGTGTTTCTTTCTTAATACCTCGTTCTTGTAGTCGTTCTAACTTTTCTGACATCAATTCTCTACCAGCGACTGTAACAAATTTGACTGTTGACTGTTCCTTGGAATTCACCGCTAAAGTCTTAATGCCTTGACTTTCAAAGAAGTTTCGCCACTCTTTGGTGCGATTGGCATCTGCTAAGTCAGCTTTGTTTAAAATCATTAGTTTGGGCTTGTCACCCACAATCTTTGTTAACATTGGATTCTGGCTAGACAGTGGTAGACGAGCGTCAACCAAAATCGTCACGAAATCAACATGCTTAATATTTTCTTGAACCTGACGACGTGCTTTTGACATGTGTCCTGGGAACCATTGAATAGTAGCCATTGAATTTTTTTCCTTTCATATCAAGGGTTTTCAGCCCTCAAACCTGCCTCATTTTAAAAAGTCACCAAAATATTACTTGTTTACAGTTAGTTCGTAGAAAGTAGTATTTTAGTTCTCTTCACAAATAAATACTACAACAATCTATTGAAATATGGTAGTAGTTTTTCTTTTTCATAAGATCACAATTTATAATTACAATTAAGTTTTCATGTTTAGATACATATTTCATTCTCTAATTATCAATTAAAAGAGGCAAAATATATTGGATTTAATAAATAGTACCTAACATTATATCATTATTTTGTCTATTTTGCCGCTTCCAATTAAATCTTACTAGTCTTTATAAATCATATCAATTGAGGTGGAAATTGAGGTGGAATCAGTCTGTGTATTCAATTTTAGAGTATAAATCACCATTTTTAGGATTTAACCAATTACCAATTTGATGTAAAAAACATGACTATAAAATTTGAAGTCATACTTATGTCATCTCAAGAATGTTTTCCTTATCAAATAATAACTTTCTATTGCTTAAGTGCCCACTTCTTTTGACCCCAAATATTAACAACGAGTGCTATGATAACTAGAGCTGTTGCCACTAGCATAATATTATGGATCCCTTGATGTAGGATGCCTCGCATTTCTGGTAGAAGATTTTGTGGCAAACTGCCAACGCTATTAGAATTACTTAAGGCATTCATCATGTCCATAGTAATTCGACCTTCAGAATTTTTCACTCCAGCAAATAAACTATGATTCATCAATAGACCAAATACTGAAGTCATGAATGTTTGTGCTAAGATTCTCACCAAATAAGCAAATGATGTCGCTACAGGGACATCTTGTGACTCTGCGTCTTCTTGAACACTGACTTGCAAAATGTTAAAACTGAACCCTAATCCAAGTCCTTCAAAAACTCCAAAAATGAGTAACAACCATAGAGGTGCATCGACTCCTAAAAAGCTCATTCCAGCAAAAGCAATCAGAAAAGCTGCAGAGCCCACTGCAACAACTGGGTATTTTCCTATTTTAGGTCGCATTGCTGGACCAATAAATGCCCCAATAAAATTAGTAATTGAACTTGGAATTTGGGTTGCTCCACCAATTAATGCAGTCGTACCCAGCAAACCTTGAGCCCACATTGGAACATAGATATTAAATGCAATAAATGATCCCCATAAAATGGCAAAGAGCAAGAAATCTAAAACTAGCTGTGGATTTTTAAATAACCTATTAGGGATTATAGGATCAACAGCTTTTTCTTCAATTTTCAGAAGAAGAATCAGACCTGAAAGTCCAATAAGCAACAGACCAATGACAATAAGAGGACTCGCTGTTTCCAGCATTTGAATACCTGTCAGCAAAAAGCTTAGGGAAATTATCATCACGCTAGCTCCTAGATAATCAACCTTTTTATGCAGAATTACTCTAGCAGGTTCTTTAAAGAATATTTGGACGATTAAAACTGAGAACAGAGCAATAGGAACATTTAAGTAAAACACCCAATGCCAACTTACTGTGTCCACGATTAATCCGCCTAGCAGGGGACCAATAATTGATGCAGCACTGTAACTTGCAGTAGCAAGTCCTAATATATTTGAACGTTTGCGTAAATCAGTGTACAAGTCGGCATAAATGATGAATGGCATGGTATTCATACCACCAGCACCAATTCCCATGAATGCACGAGAAATGAGGAAGAAGACAATACTCCCTGACAGCCCCTGAAGTACTGCTCCAGCTGCAAATAGTAAAGTAGCAATTTGATAGGCTATTTTGTTACCTATTCGTTCCCCTAATTTACTCCATAAAGGAGTTGAAACTGCCATGGCTAATAGAAAAATGGCAACCATCCAGCCCATGTACTCAATCCCATTTAAATCACTGATAATAGCGGGCAGGGCTGTATTAATGATTGTTCCATCTAATCCAATCATAGCATTTGATAATAATAATGCTCCAGTTACTACCATTATTTGTTTTTTAGTCATCTTTCTCTTTCTAAACCTCCCTAAAAATACATTCAATTTACTAATTTTTTATTTAATAAATACCTACAAAATCATAATATATGATATCAAGAATCCTTAAATCATCTGCTTTCATAATTTTTTGTTACTAATTCTGGCTTCTTTATCATGTCTCTCGGTGCCCCTAGGGAAAGGCATTTAAAAAACATAGTTTCTTTAGAAAATACTTCTATCTTTTCTTTCTAAGACAATCCAAATAAGCAAAAATTTAGTTAATCTAACAATTTTTCGTAGCTTGCACACTATGATACCATGAACAAAAGCCAGTGTCACAACATTATTTAGATTTTTCCACAATAAAATCATCACGCAATAAACACTAAACTTATTTCTATCTGCAGAAAAAGTTACTTGAAAGAAATAAGTCATTTAGTGAATTTGTGCAATTTTAACTTATAGAATAATCTAAAGCCATGTCACCTAATTGGGATAGCCTATTTTTATTTCAGAAAAAACAGGTTAAGGTAACCATCTGTTGGTGATTGTCACTTAACCTCTTTCATTTTTTATTTATAATTAATCTACAAGTTTGCTGAATTCTTCGTCAGTCACTTCTTCTAACCAGACATTAGAAGTATTTTCTCCGGGGACACCAAATGCGACATGACTAAACCATGAATCAGCCTTTGCGCCATGCCAGTGTTTAAGATTTGCAGGAATAACTACCACATCACCCTCTGACAAACTTTGTGCAGGCTTACCATCTTCTTGGTACCATCCTTCACCTGCAGTACAAATCAGCACCTGTCCGCCACCTTTATCTGCTGAATGAATATGCCAATTATTTCGACAACCCGGTTCAAAAGTGACATTATGTAACTGGATTTGACCATCCTCTGTGCTACCTAGACCATTTAGAAAAGATTGTCCAATAAAAAATTGAGTATAGGCATCATTAGGACTGCCCAAGCCGAAAGCATTTACTTTATCAAAAATATCTTTATCTGCATATTTCATT
Organism: uncultured Streptococcus sp.; assembly: GCA_964590305.1. Classification (GTDB taxonomy): domain Bacteria; phylum Bacillota; class Bacilli; order Lactobacillales; family Streptococcaceae; genus Streptococcus. Next base: position 2,438 of record CAZPYI010000093.1, on the reverse strand, counting down.
TTTTTACTCCTTTTTTGTAACGTTAACTGTATCATACCTGTTTCAAACAAATCTAACTTTGTCAAATCTGTGACCTTGCCTAAAACAATCAAATCATGATAGTTCTGCGATTGGTCTTGTCCACTATGACAAAAAGCAATACATTTGCCATTTTTAGCGTAGATGAGGTCCCCATTCTGCCAACCGTTTTGTAAATCCTCCTTTTTAACACCTAGCTGTTCTGGTAGGCAAGTACATAAATCATTTTGGTAATTCTGGAAATACAATTTGAGTGGTAAGTATTTGACAAAATTCTTGCTGGTATCGTTGTCTGAAAGAATGACTTGAATCTGTTTACTACCCTGAATAGCAAGCAATGCTTTTACCTGATATAATTTATGACCGCTCATCTTTCTCCCTTTCCATTCAACTACCATAACATTATTCTTACTTATCATTCGAAATCAAATAGTGTAACTATACACATCCCATACACTTTCAACCTCCTTAACAACTTTTAATTTTTAAGCAAATCCATTTTCAATAGTATTATTCTATATCTTAACATCAAAAAAGACCAATACTTCTAAGTACGGTCCTCATGCTTTCAAAGCATTTTGAAATCTTTTGATAAATTCATTGGCAACTGCAGGGAGAATACGACTCTTTTTCCAAACCAGATGAGTCGGAGTAACCATGGTTGGTGATAAGGGAATAAATTTTAAATATTCCATATCTAATTGTTTTGTTGCTCCTTCAATCACAAGAGCTACTGCTAAGTCATTATCAACCAATGCTACGATATTAAACAGAAGATTAAATGTTCCCAATATATTAAGGTCTTTCAAATCATATCCTAACCAATCCGAAAAACCTTCTTGCAAATAGCTACGATTAGACATTAGAAATTTCTCTTGCAAAAGATCTTTTGGTCTTACAGTTTCTTGATGGGCGAGTTGATGCTCCGCAGAAACTAAAATTCCCCACTGTTCTTCTTCTGGCAAACTGACATATTCCCATTTAAAAAACTGTCGCTCATCCATAACTAAAGCAACATCAAGTATTCCAAAGTCTAGTTTTTCAATTATCATATCTGATGTCCCTGAAAAAATGGAGAAAGTGATATCAGGATAATCAGCAAGCATTTCCTCTAAAACACCAGTCAAAATATCTGAGCTTCTTCCTTCAATACAACCGATAGAGAGGTGTCCTTTGAATAATTCCTGCTTCATATCTGAGAAATCCTGATAGGTCTGATTGGTTAGATCTAAGATTTCACGACCTCTATTTAGAAAGAAGTACCCTTCTTTTGTTAATTCTAGGCGATTGCCAGTTCTCATGAATAATATTGTTCCCAGTTCCTCTTCAAGCCCTTTGATTTGACGGCTAAGGGTTGGCTGGGTAATATGTAATTTTTCAGCAGCAGCTGAAAAAGTCCCTTCTTCTGCCACAGTCAAAAAATAATGAATCACTCTTAATTCCATTTCAGTGACCCCTTTCATTAGAGCTTTTATCTGATTTTTGGAGCGCAACGCAAAAAATCATTTTTGGTATCTTAAAATCAGGACTCCTACTTTCTCATCTCTTGTTACACTGATAATCTTTATATAATTGCTAACCACATTCACATTATAAGAATTTTAAAATATCAGGACATCGTATCTTCTACATTTAGTAAAAGCTGGTAAACTGCACCAAGTAGATTAGCCTCATTACGAAATTGACATGGTAAAATCTCTATTTTAGCAAGCATTGACTCAAACACACCGAGTCGCTTACGAATAATTTGATGCTGCTTTTCAATGTTTTCAATTAAAACATTTTGCTGGCTAATACCACCACCAATAACGACGGTTGACATATCAATGACACCTTGCAAACTAATAATCAGTGTTGCAATTCTCTCACAGTAGTTATCAAATAAATCTAGTAGCTCACTATTTTCGCCAAGAATTATATTTTCAAATACTTTTTTCCCATTATTTTCGTCTTCTAAGCCCAAGAGATGGCTAGCCGATTTAACAAACCTCACAGCAGAATGTGAAAAGCCCGTCATATCTTTATAGGAATTTACCTTACAATTTGACATCATAAAACTTAGTTCACCAGCTTGAAAATGGCTACCTTGATATAGCTCGCTATTAATGATGATACCACCTCCCACACCCGTTCCAAGTATAATAGCCACACCATTAGTCACATTCTTTAGATTTCCTAGCCAAAGCTCCGCTAATGCTGCTGCCTTCCCATCATTAGAAAGCTCACAACGAATTCCAAAACGTTTTTCAATTGTTGCTTTTAGTGGGACTTTATGCAAAAACTGCAAGGAGCCCCCAAAGTAAACGACTCCTTCTTCAGTATCAATTTTTCCAGGAAGGCTGATTCCAATGCCTTTTATTTCATGTGTTACTGGCTCAACCAAATCATACACCTGCGTCACACACGCATGCTGGCGTTAG
>CAZPYI010000092.1:5224-9849 GCA_964590305.1 uncultured Streptococcus sp. | reverse complement strand
AAACGTACCCAAAAGCGAATTTTCATTGACATTGCAAAAAAATAGGACTAAAATAACAGAATAAAAAATAAAAGGAGAATTCAATTATGAATTTAGCTATTTTAGCGCTTGGTATTGCGGTTATGGGTGTCAGTATTGGTGAGGGAATCCTTGTTTCTAATATTGCAAAATCTGTAGCTCGTCAACCAGAGATGTATAGCAAGCTTCAAACATTAATGTTTTTAGGTATTGCTTTTATGGAAGGAACATTCTTTGTTCTATTTGCTTTCACATTTATTCTATAAATCGAAGTATTAACGTTCTACCATAAAAAAAGAAGGAGGGATGGTGTTGGAAACTATTGAAAATCCAACCTTGCAAATCTTTGGCATTGACTTCGATCTCACCATATTAGGTATGTCTCTTTTGACAGTTCTACTAGTATTTGCTTTTGTCTTATGGGCTAGTCGCAATATGAAACTTAAACCTAAAGGTAAACAGACTGTTCTGGAAGGAATTTATGAATTTGTTCAAAATACAATTGAACCAGGGCTGGGTCAATACACAAAAAATTATTCACTTTTCTTCTTTGCGCTATTTTTCTTTCTTCTTATAGCTAATAACATTGGGCTTATGACGAAGATACAGGTTGCAGATCTTAATTTTTGGACATCTCCAACAGCAAATTTTGCAGTTGATTTTACTCTTTCAGTAATGGTTGCTGTTATCGTTCATGTTGAGGGGATTCGTAAGAGTGGTTTTACAAATTACTTAAAAGGGTACTTATCTCCAAATCCTGCAATGCTTCCAATGAATATTTTGGAAGAATTCACAAATGTAGCTTCATTAGCATTACGTCTATATGGAAACATCTACGCGGGAGAAGTCGTGATGTCATTAATATTGCAACTATCACATATTAATGTCTTTACAGCTCCAATTGCATTCATCTTAAATATGCTTTGGACAGCTTTTTCTCTATTAATTTCTTGCATACAAGCATATGTTTTTGTAATCCTATCCGCAACTTACATTGGAAAAAAAGTAAATGGTGAAGAAGAATAAGAAAGGAGAATAAATAATGAGTACATTGATTAACAGTACGAGTTTAGGAAATTTTATTATTGTAACAGGTTCAGTTCTTCTCTTGATTCTTCTTATTAAGCTATTTGCTTGGAAACAGATAACAGGGATCTTTGAAGCTCGTGAAGAAAAAATCACAAGTGATATTGATGGCGCGGAAAAAGCTCATCAAAAAGCTGAAGACTTGGCACAAAAACGAGAAGTAGAACTATCAAATGCTAAAGGTGAAGCAAGTCAAATCATTGATAACGCTAAAGAGATTAGCTCCACCAAAGGAGAAGAGATTATTACAACTGCTCGCGAAGAGGTCAGTCGGTTAAAAGAAAAAGCTAATCAAGACATTGAACTCAGTAGAGCAGAAGCAATATCAAGTGTTAAAGGTGAAGTAGCTGATTTATCGGTTCTTTTGGCTGAAAAAATCATAGTTGCTAATCTTGATAAAAACGCACAAAGCGATCTCATTGATAACTATCTTAATAAGCTAGGAGATGTCTAATGGAAAAAAAGACATTTACCTTGATTGAGCAATATGCAAAAAGTCTTGTCGAGGTTGCACTCGAGAAAGGTAGCCTTGCTGTCATTCAATCTGAAACAGAGTCTTTGATTTCTGTTTATGAAACAACTAATCTCAACAATTTCTTATCTAGTCCTGCAGTTTCACATGATGAACGAGTGAAGCTTGTTAAGTTGCTTCAAGAGTCTAGTTCAGAATATATGAGCAATTTTCTTGAGGTAATTTTGCAAAATGAGCGAGAAGTCTATCTCTATCAAATCTTAATAGCCGTCTTAGAAGAAATCTCTGTTGCTACCAATGAATATGATGTTTTGATAACAACAGCGATTCCATTGTCAGAAGAACAAAGGGAGCGAATTCTTTCATTTGTTCAAGGTAAATTTGGGATTGTAGCAGGTCGTCTGATTGAGAAAAATGATGAGTCCATTCTTGGTGGCTTCATCATCAGTGTTAATAATACGATAATTGACACAAGCATTCGTAGTCAATTACAACAATTAAAAATGAATTTAAAATAGAAGGTGGTGTGACTTTTGGCAATTAATGCACAAGAAATTAGCGCTTTAATAAAAAAGCAAATTGAAAACTTCCAGCCAAATTTTGACGTCACAGAAACTGGTGTTGTTACTTATATCGGTGACGGTATCGCTCGAGCTCGTGGACTTGATAACGCCATGAGTGGTGAACTGCTTGAATTTTCGAATGGTGCTTACGGGATGGCTCAGAATCTTGAAGCTAATGATGTTGGTATTATCATACTTGGAGATTTTTCAACTATTCGCGAAGGCGATGAAGTGAAGCGTACAGGAAAAATCATGGAAGTTCCTGTCGGGGATGCTCTCATTGGTCGTGTAGTAAACCCTCTTGGTCAACCTGTTGATGGGTTAGGCGATATCGATACTAATGCTACTCGTCCAGTCGAAGCACAAGCACCAGGTGTTATGCAACGTAAATCAGTCTCTGAACCATTACAGACAGGGTTAAAAGCTATTGATGCCTTAGTTCCAATTGGTCGTGGTCAGCGTGAATTAATTATTGGGGACCGTCAGACAGGTAAAACTTCTGTGGCAATTGACGCCATTTTGAATCAAAAAGGACAAGATATGATTTGTATCTATGTCGCAATTGGTCAAAAAGAATCAACTGTCCGTACTCAGGTTGAAACACTACGTAAGTATGGAGCTCTAGATTATACTATTGTTGTGACGGCATCTGCTTCACAGCCATCTCCATTACTCTACATTGCACCTTATGCTGGTGTAGCTATGGCAGAAGAATTTATGTATAATGGTAAACATGTGCTTATTGTCTATGATGATTTATCAAAACAAGCAGTAGCCTACCGTGAACTTTCCCTCCTCCTTCGCCGTCCACCAGGCCGTGAAGCTTATCCAGGAGATGTTTTCTATTTGCATAGTCGTTTGCTTGAACGTTCTGCAAAAGTTTCTGATGCACTTGGTGGAGGTTCAATAACTGCTTTACCATTTATTGAAACTCAAGCTGGTGATATTTCTGCATATATTGCTACAAATGTTATTTCGATAACAGATGGACAAATTTTCTTGCAAGAAAATCTATTTAACTCTGGTATTCGACCAGCGATCGATGCAGGTTCATCAGTTTCGCGTGTTGGTGGTTCAGCACAAATCAAAGCAATGAAAAAAGTTGCTGGGACATTACGCTTGGATCTTGCTTCTTATCGTGAGCTTGAAGCCTTCACTCAGTTTGGTTCGGATCTTGATTCTGCAACTCAAGCAAAATTAAGTCGTGGTCGACGTACAGTTGAAGTGCTCAAACAACCATTGCATAAACCACTTCCTGTTGAAAAACAAGTTCTTGTCTTATATGCCTTGACTCATGGCTTCTTAGATGATGTGCCAGTAAATGATATCTTATCTTTTGAAGAGTCCATGTATGATTATTTCGATACAAATTATGTTGATATTTTTGAAACAATTCGTAAAACTAAAGATTTACCAGATGAAGCTGTCTTAGATGCTGCTATTCAAGCTTTCAAAAATCAATCGGAATTCAAATAATAATAGGAGGATTCTAATATGGTAGGTTCTCTTAGTGAAATTAAAGATAAAATAATATCCACACAAAAGACTAGTCATATTACTGGTGCCATGCATATGGTTTCAGCAGCAAAATTGACAAAATCTGAGCAATCTGCAAAAGACTTTCAGGTATATGCTTCAAAAATTCGTCAAATCACAACTGATTTATTAAAGACTGAGCTAACTCAAGGTTCTAACAATCCTATGTTAGCATCTCGGCCTATTAAACGGACAGGATATATTGTTATTACTTCTGACAAAGGATTGGTCGGCGGCTATAATTCAAAAATCTTGAAGGCTATGATGGAAACAATTGCTGAACATCATCATTCAGAGGATAATTATTCTATCATTTCTATTGGTAGTGTGGGTTCGGACTTTTTTAAGGTTCGTGGCATGAATGTTTCATTCGAACTACGTGGCTTGGAAGATCAACCAAGTTTTGATCAAGTAACAAATATTATTTCTCAATCCGTGGAGATGTATAAAAGCGAACTCTTTGATGAATTATATGTATGTTACAATCATCATGTCAATAGTTTGACAAGTCAGGTTCGTGTGCAACAAATGCTACCAATTACAGAATTGGATGCAGGTGAAGCAACCGAAGAAGGTCTTTCAAGTTTTGAGCTTGAACCAAGCCGTGAAGCGATTTTGGATCAGCTTTTGCCACAGTATACAGAAAGCTTAATTTACGGTGCAATTATTGATGCTAAAACTGCTGAACACGCTGCAGGGATGACTGCTATGCAGACTGCAACTGATAATGCTAAAAATGTTATAAATGATTTAACGATTATGTATAACCGTGCGCGTCAAGCTGCTATAACACAAGAAATTACAGAAATTGTTGCTGGTGCAAATGCACTGGAATAGAGTTAATTAGAAATTCAGTGTGAATTTTCTAATCTAAACTTACTAGATAGGATAATTGAAGTGAAAAATTATCTTAGAAAAATCTAAAAGGAGAAATACATGAGCTCAGGCAA
>CAZPYI010000092.1:0-5214 GCA_964590305.1 uncultured Streptococcus sp. | reverse complement strand
GTAGTTGGTCCAGTTGTCGATGTTGCCTTTGCAACAGACAGCAAACTTCCTGAGATTAATAATGCATTGATTGTTTACAAGAATAGCGATAAATCTCAAAAAATCGTTCTCGAAGTTGCTCTTGAACTTGGTGATGGTCTTGTGCGTACAATCGCTATGGAATCAACTGATGGGCTTACACGTGGCTTAGAGGTTTTTGATACTGGTAGTGCAATCAGTGTACCCGTTGGCAAAGAAACTTTAGGACGTGTCTTTAATGTTCTTGGTGATACTATTGACCTTGAGGCGCCTTTTGCAGAAGATGCAAGGCGGGAGCCGATACATAAAAAAGCACCTTCCTTTGATGAACTGTCTACGTCTTCAGAAATTCTTGAAACAGGTATTAAGGTTATCGACTTACTTGCTCCCTATCTAAAAGGTGGTAAAGTTGGACTCTTCGGTGGTGCTGGAGTTGGTAAGACTGTTCTTATTCAAGAACTTATTCACAATATCGCGCAAGAACACGGTGGTATTTCAGTGTTTACTGGTGTCGGTGAACGTACTCGTGAAGGAAACGACCTTTATGGTGAAATGAAAGAATCAGGCGTTATTGAAAAAACAGCCATGGTTTTTGGGCAAATGAATGAACCACCAGGAGCACGTATGCGTGTGGCCTTGACTGGTTTGACAATTGCAGAGTATTTCCGCGATGTTGAAGGGCAAGATGTTCTTCTTTTTATCGATAATATTTTCCGTTTTACACAAGCGGGATCAGAAGTGTCAGCACTTCTTGGGCGTATGCCTTCTGCTGTGGGATACCAGCCAACTCTTGCTACTGAAATGGGGCAATTGCAAGAACGTATCACATCAACGAAAAAAGGTTCTGTTACCTCTATTCAAGCAATTTATGTACCTGCTGATGATTATACTGACCCAGCTCCAGCTACAGCGTTTGCTCATTTGGATTCAACAACCAATCTTGAACGTAAATTAACTCAAATGGGTATCTATCCAGCTGTTGATCCACTTGCTTCAAGCTCACGTGCGTTAGCTCCAGAGATTGTTGGACAAGAGCATTATAATGTAGCTACAGAAGTTCAACGAGTTCTTCAACGTTACCGTGAGTTACAAGACATCATTGCTATTCTTGGTATGGATGAGCTGTCAGATGAAGAAAAAACATTAGTTGGTCGTGCACGTCGTATTCAATTCTTCCTTTCACAAAACTTCAATGTAGCTGAACAGTTTACAGGTCAACCTGGTTCATACGTTCCTGCAGCTGACACAGTTCGAGGATTCAAAGAGATACTAGAAGGAAAATACGATGACCTTCCAGAAGATGCTTTTCGTAATGTTGGTCCAATTGAAGATGTTATTGAAAAAGCCAAAAAGATCAATTATTAATGAGGTGATGCGATGACTCAAATGACTGTTCAAGTAGTAACACCAGATGGTATTCGCTACGATCACCATGCAGCTTTAATCTCAATTAAAACATTAGATGGTGAAATGGGAATTTTACCAAATCATATTAATCTAATTGCGCCATTAATCGTTCATGAAATGAAAATTCGTCGTATTGATGACGTTAATCATGTGGACTGGGTAGCAGTAAATGGTGGGATTATTGAAGTGAAAAATAACTTTGTTACGATTGTTGCCGACTCTGCAGAGCGTGAACGTGACATTGATGTCAGCCGTGCAGAACGTGCTAGACGTCGTGCAGAGAGTAAGTTGGAACGTGCACAAACAACTCATGATATAGATGAAGTTCGTCGTGCTGAAGTTGCTCTTAGAAGAGCTCTAAACCGTATCAATGTTGGAAATAAATAAAACACAATCCGCTGGATTGTGTTTTATTTATCATTTGATTCATATAAATTTTTAAACTTCTGAGTTAAGCCCTCTAAAAAGTTAGTCACATTTTCTTTTGCACATTAATTTGTTATAATATATTTATGGAAATCTTAAATAATGTTTTTTCTCTCGTAAGTCATTTGATGTTTATTATGATGACTTATCATGTACTTGCATCTGTATTTGATTGGACAAAACTGATTAAAAATACAACAGAGAATATTGGTCGTCTAAAAGTTTTCATATTATTTCTTAGTATAGGCATTGGCTATTTAGTTAGTCATTTTATCTTAGAGGTGATAGCTATCAGTCAGTCTATTTTCTTCACGATTCAATAAAGGTAATAAAAATCAATCTATGATATAATTTTATTTATTAAGTTCAAGAATGGAGTAAATTTTGGATAAAATTATTATTGAAGGTGGAGATACTCGTTTACAAGGAGAGGTTGTCATTGAAGGCGCTAAGAATGCTGTCTTACCACTTTTGGCTGCGGCGATCTTACCTAGAGAAGGAAAAACTGTTCTGAAAAACGTCCCTATCTTATCAGATGTTTATACTATGAACAATGTTGTTCGCGGTTTAGATATTTCAGTTGACTTTAATGAGGATTATAACGAAATTGTTGTGGATGCTTCGGGTGATATTTTAGATGTTGCACCCTATGAATATGTCAATAAGATGCGAGCATCAATTGTTGTCTTAGGCCCGATTTTAGCACGAAATGGTCATGCAAGAGTATCGATGCCTGGTGGCTGTACAATTGGTAGTCGCCCTATTGATTTACATTTAAAGGGTCTGGAAGCAATGGGCGCTCAGATAAAACAATATGGTGGCGATATTTCAGCAACTGTTGATGGTAAATTGAAAGGTGCAACTATTTATATGGATTTTCCATCAGTTGGAGCCACTCAAAATCTTATGATGGCAGCAACTCTAGCAGAAGGTACCACAACAATTGAGAATGTTGCCCGTGAGCCAGAAATAGTAGACCTTGTTATGTTACTCAATAAGATGGGTGCAAAAATAAGAGGTGCTGGGACTGAAACGCTTGTCATTACTGGTGTTGATAATCTTCATGGTGCTGAGCATGATGTTGTCCAAGATCGTATTGAAGCAGGTACTTTTATGGTTGCAGCAGCTATGGCATCAGGGGATATCCTCATAAAAGATGCTATTTGGGAGCATAATCGTCCGCTTATTTCTAAATTGATAGAAATGGGTGTTTCTGTTACAGATGAAGAAGATGGTATCCGTGTTAAAGCAGACACTACTAGACTACGACCTGTGACTGTGAAAACGCTGCCTTATCCAGGTTTTCCAACAGATATGCAGGCTCAATTTACAGCTCTAATGACAGTGGTGAAAGGCGAGTCAACAATGATTGAAACGGTTTTTGAAAACCGATTTCAACATTTGGAAGAGATGCGCCGGATGGGTCTTTATTCAGAGATTTTATGGGATACAGCTATTATTCACGGAGGAAAAGGTCTTCAAGGAGCTCCAGTTATGTCTACAGACCTTCGTGCAAGTGCTGCTTTGATTCTTACTGGTCTAGTTGCCAAAGGAACAACAATGGTTGGTAAGTTGTCTCATTTGGATCGCGGTTACTACCAATTTCATGAAAAGCTATCTAAACTTGGAGCTAATATTAAACGTGTGAGTGAGGAGTAAAAATGAATAGTGGTTGGAGATATGTGTTAAAGCAAGTTTCATTAATCTTGTTCATAGCTCTATTGTGTTGCGCTTTTTTAGCGATTGGGTTAATGATTGGCTATAGTGCAGTAGGTGATGGGGATAATCCAGTTTCGATATTGTCGGTTGATAAATGGCAAACTATTATTGGAAAATTTACTGGTAATTAGTTATTAATTTACGTTTGTTAGGAGTTTAAGGGTGAAAAATAAGAAAACAAGAAAGAGTATTGTATCCTCTGTAGTGGTATTTTTCGCCTTATCTTTAGTTATTATTTCAGGGACTAACTTTCTTCCACAAGATAATCCAATAAAGCAATTTGCTACTTATATGCTTGAAGAAAGTAGCCAGTCGGATACCAGCTCTAATGACTCTAGCAGTCAAATGACCACTCCTACCGAGGAGTTGGCAAGGAGTGGTCTAACTGATAATGTTAAAAATCAACTTGGTTCGAGTATTTTTTGGAATGGGTATGGTTCTTTTATCCTAAATAACAATCAGACAGACCTAAATGCTAATGTGTCGAGTGCTCCCTATGCTAATAATAAAACTAAGATTGTACAAGGAGAACTTGTTCCAACAGTTGCCAATGCACTGTTAGCAAAATCAACACGTCAATACAAAAGTCGAGAAGAAACTGGTAATGGATCAACTTCATGGACACCAGCAGGCTGGAATCAAGCCCAAAATTTATCTGGTACTTACGGACATGCTGTAGATAGAGGTCATCTTCTAGCTTATGCATTAGTTGGTGGTTTGAAAGGTTACGACGCCTCAACTAGTAATCCTGAAAATGTTGCAACACAGACTGCTTGGTCTAATCAAGCAAATTCAGATGAGTCAACGGGTCAAAATTACTATGAAACATTGGTACGAAAGGCTTTGGACAATAATAAACGTGTGCGTTATCGTGTGACTCTCATTTATGATGGGGATAACTTGTTAGCTAGCGGTCGCCATATTGAAGCCAAATCATCAGATGGGAGTCTTGAGTTCAATGTTTTTGTTCCAAATGTCCAAAGTGGACTAACTTTTGACTATTATTCTGGTCAGGTAAGTGTGAATTAAGATAGTTTATTGACAATAGAGTTTTATTTTTGGTGCTTTATGCCAGTTAACAATTGTTGCTGTATGGCATGCTGGATGAGATTGAACTTGTCAAACTCGGAAAAATTTGCTAGAATATTCTTAATTGAATAGATGTCTTTGAGACTAGTAACTTTATGGCAATTTAACAGGGAATGGGGAACGTGACTGAAAGTCCCTTAAATGAAAATTTGGTGAATTCACTCAAGTGAAAGACAAAAATGAAGGTCTGATTTATTCAGATAAAAACGGATGGTACCGCGTGTCAACGCTCCGCTATGTAATAGCAGAGCTTGACACGTCTTTTTATTTAATCCTCTAATGTAGAGAAGGGAAGATCAATGGATTTACAAAAACAGTTAGAAGAGTTGAGAGAATCAACTCAGGCAAAATTAGCTGAAATGCGTGGTAATAATGCCAAAGAACTTCAAGAACTCCGAGTGGAAATTCTTGGAAAAAAAGGCTCTTTAACAGAATTATTAAAAGGATTGAGAGGACTTTCAAACGAACTTCGTCCTGTAGTTGGAAAACAAGTCAATGAAGTGCGTGATGTCCTGATAAGAGCCTTTGAAGATCAAGCAAAGATTGTTGAAGCTG
>CAZPYI010000091.1:0-9936 GCA_964590305.1 uncultured Streptococcus sp. | reverse complement strand
AGTTTCAAATTTGGAACAATATACCTTGGCATCTTTTATGAATCAGGGATATTTTGATAAACATCTCAATCGCATGAGAATTTATTACCAGAAAAAACGTGATGAACTGATTTTGGCATTTAGAAAAAGTTCATTCAAAGATTATATACAAATTCATGAAGAATCAGCAGGTTTACACTTTATCCTCTCAATTAAGGCAAAGATGAGTGAAGAAAAACTCTGTCGATTGCTTAATGAAAAAGGACTTAATATAACACCTCTGTCGCATTACTATATAAATCCCGAACAACATCAGAACAAAAAATTCATTATCAACTATGCCAATATTTCGTCATGTGACATCTCTGAAATAGTGATTACTTTAGCAGAAATCATCAATTTTCATGATTAATCCTATTGTATAAAACAAACAATATCGTGAATACTATTGACAAAATTCGTGTTTTCCTATAACATTAGACTAATTGCATACAAACCGAATGATGTCATTCAGGAGAAGAAAGAATTTCTTTCGCCGAAGGAGTAGCACTCTCAGGTGTCTTAAGGACAGGACTGATTGACTGACGAACTTCTGGAGAGACCTATACTTTAGCAGAGCATTTTCTCAATATTGTTAACATTAATGTTGGAAATATATTTGTTTCAAAAGGCGCCGAAGGGGCAAAGCGACATAACACTCGCTCAATCTCTCAGGCAAAAGGACAGAGGATAATAAAGTTCATTTAGCATTTTTTGCTAGTTTTTTAGGGTGGACTTTTATTTCCGATTTCAGGAGTTATCTAAATTAGATAACTCCTTTTTCTTGATGTCATCAAGGTTGAATTGGAATAAAAAAATAAGGAGATTTTTACAACTTATGACTGTGTTGGAATTTTTTACTGCCGTAGATGATCTTGTCTGGGGCGCACCGTTGCTCATCCTATTAGTGGGAACTGGCGTTTATCTCAGTATTCGCTTAGGTCTTTTACAGGTACTCAAATTACCAAAAGCCTTCAAGCTTATCTTTACTGATGATAAAGGGGAAGGTGATATTTCTAGTTTTGCTGCTCTTGCAACTGCACTTGCTGCAACTGTGGGAACTGGTAATATTGTTGGAGTTGCTACCGCAATCAAAGCTGGTGGTCCTGGTGCTCTCTTTTGGATGTGGGTTGCTGCCTTCTTTGGGATGGCAACAAAATATGCTGAAGGACTTCTTGCCATAAAATACAGAACAAAAGATGCCAATGGTGAAGTCTCAGGTGGACCAATGTACTATATCGTTAACGGGATGGGAAAAAAATGGAAGCCACTTGCTGTTTTCTTCGCTTTTGCCGGTATATTAGTTGCCTTTTTAGGGATAGGGACTTTCTCTCAAGTAAATTCAATTACGGCTTCTCTTGAAAACACTTTAGGGTTCTCACCACAAATTGTAAGTGTCATTATCGCAATCATTGTCGCTGTTATTATATTTGGTGGAATCCAGTCTATTTCCAAAGTCTCTGAAAAAGTTGTTCCATTCATGGCTGCCATCTATATTGTCGCTGCCTTAGCTGTTATTTTTTCTCACTTTGATCAAATTATTCCTGCTTTTCAACAGATTTTCTCTGGAGCTTTTACTGGGACTGCTGCTGTTGGTGGTTTTGCAGGTGCTGTTGTAAAAGATGCTATCCAAAAGGGGATTGCACGTGGAGTCTTTTCAAATGAATCAGGTCTCGGCTCTGCTCCTATAGCTGCTGCAGCTGCTAAAACCAATGAGCCTGTAGAACAAGGACTTATCTCTATGACTGGGACATTCATTGATACCATTATTATCTGTACAATGACTGGGCTTGCTATCATAGTAACCGGTCAATGGTCAGTTGAAGGACTCGAAGGTGCTCCGCTCACTCAAGCAGCATTTTCTTCTGTTTTTGGGTCTCCTGGGGCTTTGGCGCTAACATTTTGTTTGGTACTATTTGCCTTTACAACTATTTTAGGTTGGTCATACTATGGAGAAAGGTGTTTTGAATTCCTTTTTGGAACAAAACACATTAAGTATTACCGTAGTATCTTTGTCATCATGGTTGCTTTAGGTGGTTTCCTCAAGTTAGAACTTATATGGGTTATTGCAGATATCGTAAATGGATTGATGGCACTTCCTAACTTGATTGCACTCTTAGCACTGTCCCCAGTTATCATTCGTGAGACAAAATCATATTTTAATAGAATAAAAAATTAATCGCAAAAATTGTTACCTTAATAGCAAGCTGCATCTTAGAAATTTTGATGTGGCTTTTTTATTGTTTTTGACAAAAGTGAACAAACTTTATTATAATATTAAGGTTGGAAAAAATAGTAATACATCATCAATTGTTAGGAGAAAAAATGTATAACTTCCTATCGTCATTGGATACTTTAGTCTGGGGACCACCTTTGCTTGTTCTCTTAGTTGGTACAGGAATCTATCTATCGGTTCGCCTTGGTCTACTTCAAATAATAAAATTACCCAAAGCATTGCAACTTATTTTTTCGGCGAAAAATGAGGGAAGCGGAGATATTACTAGTTTTGCTGCTCTTTCAACTGCTCTTGCCGCAACCGTCGGTACAGGAAATATTGTTGGTGTTGCAACAGCAATAAAACTAGGAGGTCCAGGAGCTTTATTTTGGATGTGGGTTGCTGCTTTTTTTGGAATGGCTACAAAATATGCAGAAGGGGTGCTTGCTATTAAATACCGTACTCAAGATGCTAATGGGGAAATATCTGGTGGTCCTATGCACTATATTGTTAATGGCATGGGTAAAAATTGGAAACCCCTAGCTATAGCATTTTCAATCTTCGGAATTATGGTAGCATTATTCGGTTCAGGAACTTTCACTCAAGTCAACTCAATAACTGATTCTCTTTACAATGCCATGGGAATTTCTCCACAAATTGTTAGTATAGTTCTAGCAGTATTGGTGGCAATTATTATTTTTGGAGGTATTCAATCGATTTCAAAAGTAGCTGAAAAAGTAGTCCCTTTTATGGCAATCTTGTATATCCTATTCACGTTGACAGTTCTTTTTTTTAATGTTGATAATCTGATTCCTAGCATTTTTCTTGTCATTAAATCAGCGTTTACTGGACAAGCTGCAACAGGTGGATTCATTTGTTCGACAGCAATGATTGCCATTCAATCAGGGATTGCACGTGGTATTTTTTCAAATGAATCTGGTCTTGGTTCTGCTCCTATTGCCGCTGCAGCTGCTAAAACAAATGAGCCTGTAGAACAAGGTCTTGTATCAATGACAGGAACATTCATAGATACTATTATCATTTGTACCTTAACTGGACTTGCCATTATTTCTACCAACGGTTGGTCAAGTAATCTAAACGGAGCTAGCTTGACACAGTCAGCATTTTCTTCTGTTTTTGGAAATTTAGGAATTTATGTATTAACTTTTAGCCTAGTGCTATTCGCCTTTACTACTATCTTAGGATGGTGCTATTATGGTGAACGTTGTTTTGAATTCCTTTTTGGAACAAAAGCAATTGCTATTTATCGAGTGGTTTTTATTTTAATGGTTGCACTTGGTGGTTTTCTAAAGTTGGAGTTAATCTGGGTAATTGCTGATATTGTCAACGGCCTAATGGCTATCCCGAACTTAATTGCTCTATTGGCTTTATCTCCTGTGATTATCCAAGAAACAAAAAGTTATTTTGATAGATATTAATAAGCAATGATTAAACACTAAAATACTTATTAGTGTACTTTCTTTTATTTTTATAGTATAATGGAGAGATTGAAGCAAAGGAGTTCTGATATGACACCTACTGATAAATTAAAATTGGCTAAGCGGGGACCTATAGTCAGTATTATCGCCTATATCACTTTAACAATTGCCAAACTTATTGCTGGCTACACACTCGATTCCGCATCTCTAGTTGCTGATGGTTTCAATAATCTTTCGGACATTCTTGGAAATGCAACCTTACTCATTGGATTACATCTGGCTAGTCAGCCAGCTGATGGAAATCACCGTTTTGGACATTGGAAATTTGAAGATTTAGCCAGTTTAATCACTTCTTTTATCATGTTTGTTGTCGGTTTTCAAGTGTTATTTCAAACTATTGAGAAGTTATTTTCTAAAGCTAGTCCTGAAATAGATCCACTTGGGGCTATTGTTGGTATTATTTCTGCAATAATCATGTTTGGTGTCTATTACTATAATAAGCGTCTATCGCAAAAAGTGAAGTCAAGTGCACTTGTTGCTGCTTCAAAAGATAATCTTTCAGATGCGGTAACCTCGATCGGAACCTCCATTGCAATTATTGCTGCTTCTATGAATTTGATTATTATTGATCGAATTGCAGCTATCATTATCACTTACTTTATTCTAAAAACAGCTTATGACATTTTTATCGAGAGTGCTTTCAGTCTATCGGATGGTTTTGATGAAAAAGAGTTAAAAGAATATGAAGCAGCAATTCTTCAAATTCCAAAAATATCAGCGGTCAAGTCTCAACGCGCTCGCCACTATGGTAGTAATGTCTACTTGGATATTGTTCTTGAGATGAACCCTGATCTTTCTGTATATGAAAGCCATGCTATCACAGAACAAGTTGAGACACTTTTAAGTGAGAAATACGCTGTCTATGATATTGATATCCATGTGGAACCTGCAGCCATACCGGAAGACGAAGTTTTTGAAAATGTTTATAAAAAAATCTATAAGACAGAAAAAACAATCCTTTCAAAAATTCCCGATTACGAAGAGCATGTCTCAAAAGATTTCAAAATGATTGATGAAGATGGCGAACTATTGGCAGTTGATGAATTTCTTAAGCTAGAAAAATATTACTCTAGTAACTTTCACAATTTCGAAGTGATATCCATCAGTCAAAAAACGAAATTAGTTACTTATGAACTTGAAGGTCGGAATCACACCAGTATCTGGCGACGACATGAAGTCTGGCTTCTAATCTTCCATCAAATCACTCCAATTACAAAAAAATAATAACTAATAGGATATGAATAATTAAACCTGCTTATAGAATACTAAATGACAACTTCAAAATATAATCTAAAAGGTAGCAAAAATAATATTTTTGCTACCTTTTACTATTCTCAGATAGCAATAAATCATGATTATTTGTTTAGTACGTTCACGTTTATTCTAAAATAGCAGAAAATATCAAGACAGTTTTTTATAATCTTTTATACTAGGCTTAAGAAAGGATAATTATGATGAGAAAAACAACCGTATACTTAAAAAATTATGTTGGCACTAACTACGAAATTGGAGAGAAAATTGGCAAATGGGTAAAAAAAGATTCTCAATTACTCAAAAGAGTAACCTTCCCTACTGATATTTATCCAGAAAAAAAATATAAAGAGATTAGAAATATGCTTAATGAATTTTGTCCTGGTATAAATGAAGAAATCGAAGGTTTTGCTTCCTCCTTAGAAATTAATCCTAAACAAGTTCTATTTTATGCTTTAACCTATCTAGAAAGAGGTTGTAGTTTGATGGCTGTATTGCCTAGTAAAACAAAAAGCGGACATATTTTAATGGGACGAAATTACGATTTTAATGATGAAATAGAAGAAATGTGCTTTGCTTATACAGATATAAAAGGAAAATACAAATATATCGGATCTACACTTAATTTGTTTGGTAGAAGTGACGGTATGAATGAACATGGTTTAGCTGTCTGTAAAGCAAGCAATGGTTTACCCGTAGGCAATTTTGAAGGGGGACACCAAGCTGGTGTTGATGGGTTTAGTTTCTGGATTGTTTTACGAAGTATTTTGGAAAACTGCAAAGATGTTAACGAGGCAATAGATTGGGTTACAAAAGCACCTATTGCTTACAATATAAATTTAATGTTAGCTGATAAAAATGGTAAAATAGCAATGATACAAATAATAGATGGTCATATAGGTTACAAAGTCATCCAAAAAGGTTCTATTGAAAATTATCTAAATTGCACAAATCATACAACCTTAGAGAAAATAAAACCTTATGAAAAAGTATTAATAGAAAGTTCTGTTACTCGTAACCATATGATTGAAAAAATGTTCAAAGAAAAACAGCTAATTTCCAAAAAAGATATGAAAAACCTTTTATCAACTTGCTATCCAAATGGTCTGTGCTGCCATTATTACAAAGAATTCTTTGGAACACTGCATTCCATGATTTTTGATATTACAGATAATAAGATTGAGATAAGTTTTGGTTCACCTAATCAAAATGAATGGCAAATTTTTGGAGTTGAACCTCTTGTTCAGAAGACGTTCAACGTAGCAGTACCTGATGAGAAAGCTCCAAATGGATTTTATAACATCATCTAAAGAAAAATAAGAGGCTACATCTTGTTAGATAAAAAAGCAATAAATAAAGCGATTGACTATATTGAACAGCATTTATATGAAAAGATTAATGTTGCTGACGTTGCAAAATCAGCTTCTTATTCTTATTTTCATTTCCACCGTTTTTTCTATGCTTTTACAGGTGAGACTCTTGGCAACTACATCAGAGGTAGAAGGCTAACGCAAGGTGCGTATGACTTAAACCATTCTTCAAAAAGTATTATTGAGATTAGTTTATCTCTTGACTTTGAAACTCCTGAAAGTTTTACTAGAGCTTTCAAAAAAAGATATCTGATGACACCTTCAGCTTATCGAAAAAAGAAAATTGACATGCTGATTGGAGAAAAACCTAGAATGTCTCTGAAGCAAAGAAACTTAGAAAATAAGACCATCCCTGAGATTGTTAATCTTTCCCCAACTGTGCTGGTTGGAAAAAGATATTATACTGGCAAAATAAAAGAAAGCTATCTCGATATTTGGCAAACACATGTAAAAAATCTGCCTAGGGAATCGTGTAGGAGAAATTTTTATGGCGTTTTCGAAACGACTCAAGTTTGTGAATCAAATAACTTTGACTTAGAAAATTCTGCTGACTTATTTATTGGTGTAGAGTATTCAAAATTCCCACATCCTAATCTCGGATACATTGTTAAAAATCTAAGTGGTGGTCAATATGCAAAGTTTATTCATAAGGGTCCAATTAAAGATATTATTGAGACATATCAATATATTTGGGGTACATGGTTAGCAGAAAATAAATATTATGACTTAGATTCTAGAGAAGATTTTGAACTCTATACTAAAAAATTTAAAAGCAACGATGATATGGAATCTCAAGTTGATATTTTTATTCCAATAACACAAAAGATTTTGAAATAATACAAATCCATCAATTTCTTTGTAGTTAAATACAATAATTGTAATAAATATGTCAAGTTATTTAGTTTTGATAACAATATAGTAGCAAATATCGCTTGATCCCCATACATAATTGGTATGCTCACCAAATAATACATCATGTAATACATTACGCCTAGCTGCTTATTTTCCTGCACTTTATATACTTATAACCTCACCCACAATTAGTTAAAGAGAAGATTCTATTTTCAAAAGAAGAACTCTTGATGCTCTTAATTGACAAAAAACAGTTTTTTTCACAGCGAATAAGAAATAATCCTATCAAAAAACGAGGTTGAAATTCCGACCTCGTTTTGTATTCTATTTAATTTTTAATAGCATCTGTTGCAACATCGTCACCGAACCATTTATCAGAAATTTCTTGGAATTTTCCGTTTTTATATAGTTCTTTAAAGGCTTCATTAATTTTCTTAACAAGTGTTGTATCACTCTTACGAGCACCGACAGCAAAATCTTCCCCATCAAACTCACTTGAAATGATATTATAATTATCAAGTTGTCCTTCTTGTTCAAGGTAGTAATTTGCGTACACTTTATCAATCAAAAGACCATCAATTCGATCATTTTCAAGATCAATAAGAGCTTGTGTGAATGTTTCGTATTGGGTAGCGTCATTTCCTTTGACAATATCTTTAAGTACCTCAGGTTTTGAGTTGAAAGCTTCATAGCCAGAAGAACCTGATTGAGCCCCGAGGACTTTATCTTTCATAGCTGAAAAACTGTCAATTCCTGATGACTTTTTAGTGACAAGCACTTGTTCATTCATCATATAAGGATCTGTAAAGAGAACTTTTTCCTGACGTTCATCAGTAACTGAGTAACCATTCCAAATCAAGTCTATCGTTCCATTATTAAGTTCTGTTTCTTTCATATCCCAATTGATAGATTGCCACTTAACTTTAATTCCGTATTCTGCAAAAACAGCATTTGCTAAATCAATATCAAATCCAACGTTTTGACCCTTATCATCTTCGTAACCCATTGGAACAAATGTATTATCAAAACCAATTGTGATGGATTTATCAGATTCATAAGTATCCCATTTATCAGATGTATTGGAATCCTTATTTGAAGAACCACATGCCACTAAAACCGCTGCTCCAACAATTGCAACAGCACCTAATAAAACCTTCTTTAATTTCATAATCAGACCTAAACTTTCTTTTATTTTGGATTTACTTTAATAATTTGATCAGAAATATTTTCTGCAAATTGTAAATCATGTGTCACAATAATTTGAGTGATGCCTGCATCACGATTTTGCATTATCAAGTGCTCTACTTCTTGGCGCAACTCTGGATCAAGTGCACTGGTCGGTTCATCATAGCCGATAATCTGAGGATCAATCATCATTGCCCTAGCAAGTGCTACACGCTGCTTTTGACCACCAGATAAAGAGTATGGAAAAACTTCTGCATGCTCTGACAATCCGAGTCGTTCAAGCAAATTAAGAGCTTTCTCACTTGCTTTTTCCTTACTCAATCCCATTGTTTTCATTGGTGATAAAATCAAATTATTAAGAACAGTTAAATGTGGAAACAGTTGAAAATCTTGAAAAACAAAACCTAACAAATTGAGATTTTCCAAATGATCAATAGGAACAATTTCCCCATTATAAATAATCTCTCCTGAATCAATCTTCTCTAAGCCAGCTAACATACGCAAGAGAGTCGTTTTTCCTCCACCAGACGGACCGACAAGCGATAATACCTTCCCATCGTCAACAGTTAGGTTAAATTGATCAAAAATCTTTTTTTGACCAAACTGCTTGGAAATATTTTTTAATTCTAACACATCGTCTCCATTTCTAAAAAATAGTAAGTATCACATTTTTTATTGAAAAAAAATCAGTTTAATCATTCCAATATTGTTGCTTTAGTCATTTTAAACCATAGCTCACTTATAATAACTAAATTTCTTTTCAGCTTGTTTTGAGATTACAGTAACCAAACCAATTAGAATAAGATAGATGGCCCCAGCAATAAACATCGGTGCTAATGTCGCATCTCTGTTGGCAGCTGTCTTACTAGCCAGCAAGAGATCCCCAACACCAAGCACATATACTAGGGAAGAATCTTTAACAAGATTGATGATTTCATTAAAAGCACTTGGTAAAACAATTTTAAAGACTTGCGGTAAAATAATATAATAAATCGTTTGTAATGGAGTGAATTTTAACACTTTTGCCGCTTCATACTGACCATTTGGAATTGCTTCGATTCCCCCGCGAAATATCTCAGCAAAATAAGCTGCATAGTTCATAGTAAAGGCTAGAATTGCTGCTGGCATTCTATCAAAAGTAATCCCAACACTTGGTAAAACATAATAGAAAAATATTAATTGCAAGAGCAAAGGTGTCCCACGCATAACCCAAACGTACAAGGTAATAAACCATTGCAATGGTTTAAATTTTACTTGCATAAGGAAGGCTAAGATCATCCCAAGAGGTATTGACAGTAAAATCACGATGAAGAAAACTTGCAAAGTAACAAGAGCACCATTGAGTAAGGTTGGTAAAACTTGTAAAATGTACGACATATTATCTCCTATTTTGAAATATCTAATCTCTATTATATCAAATTTTCAGAAGATTTGGTAACCTTCCAAAAGTTTTATGTTTGGTACAAAGAGGTGGGTGAATAAAAGGTAAAGATGCTTTTGAATGTTCCTTATTTCCAAATTCCCCATCACTTTTCAAGAAATAATA
>CAZPYI010000090.1:0-9940 GCA_964590305.1 uncultured Streptococcus sp. | reverse complement strand
TCTCTTAGACTATAAGGTATTTAATTTTACGTTTCCCGAAACTCTAGACACTTACTAGTAGATTCCAAAATTGCAAAAACCCTAGAGTAGTGGCGCAACAATTTTTGCAATGGTACCAATTAGCTTTTGTTGAAGTGGACGATTGTTGAGCATTTCCAGAGTAACTAATTCACAGCTTGCTAGAGTGTGAATAAAATCTGTATAAATATCAGAAATGGCATCTACTTTATAGAGATAGGTTGCGCATTCAAAATGGTGATAGAGGCTACGATAATCAAGATTTATTGTCCCAACAACAGCCTTAGTGTCATCACAGACAAAAACTTTAGCATGAATAAATCCAGGTTTATACTCGTAAATTTTGACACCAGATTTTATTAAAGAAGCATAATAGGTTTTGGCCAGAGCGTAGGGTGTTTTTTTATCAGGAACACCTGGCATTATAATACGAACATCAACCCCACGTTCTGCAGCAAATCGAATAGCATGTTCCATCTCACTGTCTAATATCAGATAAGGCGTCATAATATAAACATAATGTCTCGCATGATTTAAAATATCAATATAGACATTCTCACCAACCTTATCCATATCAAGTGGTGAATCTGCATAAGGAATAACATAGCCATTGGCAGTGATTTTTTTCTCATGCACTCCGAAATATGGCTCTACAATCATTTCTTTCTCAGTAATAGACCACATCTGTAAGAAAAAGATAAGAAAACTATCTACTGCTTTCCCTTCTATCATGACTGCAGTATCTTTCCAATGTCCATAACGTTCGAGCTTGTTAATATACTCATCAGCAAGATTAACACCACCAGTAAATCCAACCTCACCATCAATAACAACTATTTTGCGGTGATCACGATAGTTATAATAGGTTGAAATAAAAGGAGTTATAGGGGAAAAAGCTTTTGCTTTGATACCTATTTTTTCTAGTCTTTTTGCATAGTCAAAAGATAAAGTTGAAAACTCTACTGTACCATCATAAAGAACTCTGACTTCAACACCATTCCGAACTTTTTCTTCTAAAATACTAAGAACTTCTCCCCACATAATACCTTCAGCTATAATAAAAAATTCTAAAAAGATATATTTTTCCGCTTTGAGAAGCTGTTTTTTTAGTTCAGTGAAAAAGGGCTCACCTGATGGAAAATAAGTAACTCTTGTATTTTGATAAGATGGAAAGCTACCATGACTGTGCTCAAAGTATTGCACCAAATGGTAAGTGGTAGAGGTACTTTCTTTTAAAATATTAACGGTTTCTGGATCATTTAATAAGTAAGGTGCACTGGAATCAACTAGATAATTGACTCGTTGTTTCAAGCTTCTATAACCCCAGTCCAGTTTTGTATAGAGAAGAAATAAAGAACCAAGTAAGGGAGTAATCATAACCAGAATCAGCCAAGTTACACGAGAAAGTGCATCCATCTCACTATTTACTAAATACAAAACAGTAGCAACAGCAAATACTCGTTCAAGAACTTCCAACCAAACACGGTAGTAGTCTAACCAAACAAAAGAGGCCGCCAAGAAAAAGACTTGAAGAATTAATAAAATGACAACTATACTGGTTCGACTAAAAACACCTCGTAAGAAACTTCTCCTGCTTTTATCCAACAAATGTAAAACTTTCTTTTTACTTTCGATAGTAATAATCCTCCCTTTCTTTTCCATATTCTCATTGATATTATATCATATTTTTTAATTAAAAAATGTCTCTCATAAATCAAAAAGCTCAGGAAGTCATTCCCAAGCCCTAGTTAATTCTATATCTTAAAACAAGCCAATTACCGTACCATCTTCAGTCACATCCATATTCAAAGCTGCTGGAGCCTTTGGAAGTCCTGGCATAGTCATCACATCTCCTGTAAGGGCGACGATGAAGCCAGCACCAGTTTTTGGAACAAACTCTCGAATGGTAATCACGAAATCCTCAGGTGCTCCAAGTAAGAACTGATTATCTGAGAAGCTATATTGTGTTTTTGCCATACAAACAGGTAATTTATCCCAACCAAATTGAGCAAACTGCTTTATTTGTGTTTTAGCTTTTGGCCCAAATACAACCGATTTCCCACCGTAAATTTCGGTCACAATAGTTGAAATTTTGTCTTCTAGACTATCTTCATCAGAATAGAGACGTTTATAATCTGATTTGCCTTCTTCGACAACTTTGACAAGTGTTTCAGCAAGTGCGACACCACCATCTGCACCATCTGCCCAGACACTAGCTAACTCAACAGGCACATCAATTTCTGCACACAATTCTTTCAAAACAGCAATTTCAGCCTCTGTATCTGCTACAAACTCGTTAATAGCAACTACTGCAGGAACACCAAATTTTCTGATATTTTCAACGTGACGTTTGAGATTAGCAAAACCATCTTTAACAGCTTGAGTATTCTCTTCTGAAAGATTAGTTTTAGCAACACCGCCATGCATCTTAAGTGCACGAAGAGTTGCAACAATGACAACTGCATCTGGTGTAGTTGGCAGATTTGGTGTTTTAATGTCTAGGAATTTTTCTGCACCAAGGTCAGCCCCGAAACCAGCTTCAGTAATCGTATAATCAGCCAAACGTAAGGCTGTAGTTGTTGCAAGAACAGAGTTACACCCATGAGCAATATTAGCGAATGGACCACCATGAACTAAAGCAGGTGTTCCATAAATTGTTTGAACAAGATTTGGTTTGATAGCATCTTTTAGAATGAGCGTCAGAGCCCCTTCGATTTTCAGGTCACGGACATAAACAGGTGTGCGATTGTAACGATAAGCAACAACAATATTTGCCAAGCGTTCTTTCAAATCATTAATACCAGTTGCTAGACAAAGAATTGCCATGATTTCTGATGCAACTGTAATATCAAAACCATCTTCTCTTGGTACTCCATTAACTGGACTACCAAGACCGATAACAACTTGACGCAATGCACGATCATTAAGGTCAACGACACGCTTCCAAATAATACGACGTTGGTCAATTCCTAACTCATTTCCTTGTTGAAGATGATTATCCAAAAGTGCAGACAAAGCGTTGTTTGCAGTTGTGATAGCATGCATATCTCCAGTGAAATGAAGATTTATATCCTCCATTGGAAGAACTTGAGCATAACCACCGCCAGCCGCACCACCCTTGATTCCCATTACAGGTCCAAGTGACGGTTCACGCAAAGCAATCATAGTTTTTTTGCCAATTTTGTTAAGCGCATCAGCTAGTCCAATAGACATGGTGGACTTCCCTTCACCTGCTGGTGTTGGGTTAATAGCTGTGACTAAGATAAGTTTTCCTGGCTTGTTGTTTTTAACAGCATTGATTTTATCAAAAGATAACTTTGCCTTGTATTTTCCGTAAAGTTCAATATCATCAAAAGTAATACCAACTTTTTCGACAATTTCTGTGATTGGTTTGAGTTCGACACTTTGAGCAATTTCAATATCCGATTGCATGGGAAATCTCCTCTATATTTAATAAATCTATTATAACAAAAAATAGATTAAACGCACATTTTTATTTTTTGAAATAAGATTGTTCGCTTTTTACAAAAAAACACCCAACTCGTTTTGCTAATTGGGTGTCATTTTTATGTGAAAATAATTGTACGTTGAACTCGGTAGCTGACTAAAAATATCAAAGATTCTGTTACTAATTTTGCTAAAACCAGCCCAATTCCAATGCCAACTAACGTTTTTAGCATGAAATAGTTACAGGTTAAGAGAACAATTGCCAACATAAAGTATCGAATGAGCGATTTAAAGAGTGGACTTGTTCGGTTGAAAACATAATTTGCATTAAGTAAGCACTGTGTTGAAGCACTAATGATACGTGCTAAGATGACTGAAAGTAGAAGATTTTTTGTCATTGCAAAGATGATAAAGAGGCCCACCGCATCAATCACTGCTGCCAAGATAGCGGTGCCAGAGAACTTTAAAAATGGACTATAGATTAAGATAGAGTCTTGTAACGGTCTGAAATGAGAACTTTTATTTCCTTCAAGATAAACCGTTTCAATCGCTTCTTCGACAATAGGATGTCCATCTTTGTTAGCTTCAAGGAGCATGTTAAATTCATAATCAAAGCGCTCACCATCTAACTTAAGTAACCATGGGATAAGATGTGTTGACATGCCACGAAGACCTGTTTGTGTATCAGATATCGCCTGCCCCGTTACCAACCTAAAGAGTAATGCTGTCGTTTTGTTACCAAATCGACTACGAAAAGGAACATTTCCAACAAAGGCACGCGCTCCCAGGACAAGAGCAGTTGGATTTTCTTGTGACGTTTTTGCAACTTTTACAATATCTTTGATAAGGTGTTGCCCATCGCTATCCGCAGTTATCATGAATCCTTCTTTCTTGGATT
The DNA here is from genome assembly GCA_964590305.1 of uncultured Streptococcus sp. Taxonomy (GTDB): domain Bacteria; phylum Bacillota; class Bacilli; order Lactobacillales; family Streptococcaceae; genus Streptococcus. The sequence goes on along the minus strand of CAZPYI010000090.1, from coordinate 5,577 downwards.
TTTTTTGGATATAACTGAAAGCAGTTTTCAGAGCGGCACCTTTACCTCGATTATGTGTATGAATCAGTATGGTAGCACCTGGTTTTTCTGATTCGTCAAAGAATTTTTGATACTGATTGCCACTTCCATCGTTAATGACTATAATGTGTGCTCCTAGCTGCTTTTTAATGTCTTTAACGACAGTAACCAATCGTTTATCGGGTTCATATGCTGGAATAATAATATACATAGGTTTGATTACCTTTCTTATTTTCCAAAACTCTTCAATTTAAAATCCCTACCTGATAGTTCTCCTACCTGCGTCCTCCGCCCATCATTCCCGATCCAGCATTGTCCAGTGAAGCAGTTACTGTAGTGCTGCTTGTTCCGTTGATATAAATGGTATAACTATCATTTTCAACAAGATCAGGTGAGGAAAAGACGATACTGCTAGCACTTCGAGTGGCTGTATAGCTTCCTACTTCATTTCCTGAAGAATCCTTAACGGTTATGATATCTCCTGATGAGACTGATAGAGTTGTCATAAGAGACGCTTGAGTTGAACTAGATCCAAATCCTTGGGCCATGCCTGAACTACCAAGTATATAAGCAGTTCCACCAGAAATACTGGCACTTCCGTCATAATCGAGAGCAGCATTTCCATTATCGGTTGGACCATTAACATAAACCGTTCCACCTGTCATGTAAACATCGCCATTGGAATCTATCCCATCCCCATCGGCTGTTATATTTATTGTTCCTCCTGCAATATTTATCGCAACACCATCCATTGCTTGCATACTATCAGAGCTAGCTGTCCAATCTGTTGCATTCAAGCCATCATCAGAAGATACTATTGAAATATCCCCATTATTTAATGTGAGAACTTTACCTTCGATACCTTCATAACTTGATTGTATATCAATTGTTCCACCATCTATAATTAAATCATTGGAAGCATGAATCCCATCATCTCCGGCATTAATTGTAATATTGCCAGACTGGATGTAGATATTTCCGAGACTCGTATCTTCATCATTATCTGAATGGATAGCATCCTCAGTTGATGTCAAATTAAGGCTAGCATTAACAATGTTTAAAGCATCATTTGCTGAGAGGGTATGCTTTGCTGCTGTCATTGTGTAAGTTCCACCCGTGATAACCAGATCATCTTTAGACTTAATGGCATTATTGTAATTACCATTGACTGTCAAACTTCCTGACCCATTGAGCGTTAAGTCGCTGGCGCTATAAATTGCCGCACTGTAGTCTGTGTCTGCTTGGGTGGCTGAATCTGCTAAACTATTAGTCGAGCCGTCCGCAAGAGTGATATAGACATTGTCTGCTTCATCAACACGGATAAGGGCATCTTCTCCTGTCATAGTGACACCATTTAGAACGATTTGAACATCATCTGTATCAGGAGCATTTACCACTATTTGGACGTTTTGACTCGTTCCAGAAACAATATAAGTTCCTCCTGCCGAAATTGTCACAGTGGAGCCTTCCACACTGACACCATCGCCATCTACACTTGCTGTTGAACCACTTAGACTAATCTTTGAAGCCGTTGATTCATCATAGGAACTATCTAAATCTTTGTCAGAGAAATAGTCTGAATTAGTCTCACTAGTTGACATTTGATTTGTTGTGGCTGATGACGATGAAGTTGTAGTAGTTGATGTACTGCTTGTATTACCACATGCCGTAACCACAGTTAGTGTTGCTACACAGAGTAGCATAAAGGGTAGTTTTGATTTTTTATTTAAATTCATATAGTACCTTTCTTAGGTTTAATATAAAGACTGTTTTATAAGACGCTACTAAAACATATCTGAAAAAAGCGTTAAAGAAATCTTAAGTGACAATTGATTTTGAAATTTTTAGTCTATTAATCACAAAAATAGAGAAAGTTTCATTGTGAAATGGAATCTATTCAGATTTTTTTAGTTTTTTCTGTCATCTGATAACTTCTGTTTATAGATTGTCGTTTTGACTTTCCTCCAAATAAACCCATGATTAGGCTTAATGCTAGAAACCCTATGGAGACTAGCCAATAGTAAAGTTCATATGTTATTGAACGGCCTGATATGTCAATTATCCCCTTAATCAAGCACCCACTAACAACAACTGCTATGCTTGAATTCAAGAGGAGTAAAGAAAAACGAGTCCTTACCCAAGTCAATCCAAATCCTGAAACAAGTGATAAAATTGCTCCCATTAGTGGAGCAAGAAACATCAAGCGCATATAATAAGAAGATTCTCCATAACTAAATTGTTCATAGATATAGGTAAATAGTAAACAGAAGATAGCAATACCCAAGTAAGTTAAACAGGCTTTCCCAAATGTTTTTTTAGTAACCGATGTAAACAATATCACTCACCGCCCTCTCACTGATTGAATTCCCATTTGTTGTTGGATTATTAATAATTTGACCATTGAAGTACATGGTTGATGAACCACCGCCATCAAGATTATAAGCAGTTGTCACACCATATGATTGCATTAATTCAGCCATTTCATAAAGAGTCAGACCAGAACTTTCGCTTGTTCGACCATCTGAAACGATGATAATGTAATGGAGTGAGCCATCATCTTCCTCAATTATTCCAATTGCTGTTCGTGGATTTTCTGCCATAGCTTGACCAACTTCTTCAGACTGGGAAATAGCCACTTGACCATTAGCTATCAAAGTCGGTCCAAAAGCAAAGGTATTGATAACGCCACTATCAATTAATTCCTGTGCTGTCGTGTCACTTTCATTTATGGTGCCAAAAGTTCCATCTGAGTATACAACTAAGTCCTCGTAATCACTGCTACGTGTCGTGTCACGATAGAGTACACCATTTTTAATGACATAACCTGTCGAATTTGCGCCATAGTAATCACCATTAACTGCAAAAATGGCATTATTTGACGAAGCCATACTTGAAGTCGTCTCCGTAATGTTGGTTCCAAAAGTATTTTGTGCTAAAGCAGTCTTAAGGTAGTCGGCACTTGAAAGCTGAATGTCGGCAACATAGACTGTCGTGTCGCTTACGCGCGTTGTCTCAATAGAGACAGAGATATTATCATCTTTATAGGAAGAATCCGTGGTCGTAACCTCTCCAGTACTTGTCGAAGATGAGCTTGAACTTGTCGTTGTTGAATCAGCAACAACCTGAGTTACTGCGGAAGGTAAAACAAATGTTTTTAAAAGCATATAAGTATTTACACCTAAAAGTGCTGCGCTAAAAATCAATGCATAAGCATGTCTTTTAAGAAATGTCATGACACTCTTCCTTTCGTGTTTTTCTTAGTAATCATAGGTAAAGTCTAACTGATACAGCTGAATTTTTCCTAAAAAATATCTCAAAGAAACCTTAACTTGCTGATAAAGTTTTTAAAGTTGACATTTAACTGATGCTTAAAGGAATACCCTTCAATTTTTTAATATAAATCAACCTGATGTTCTTAAATGGATTGAAAATTTTACGAAAGGCATTTTTTTTAGTAAAATGTAGCTATGAAAATATTGATTACATCGGGTGGAACAACCGAAAATATCGACTCTGTTCGCAGCATTACAAACCACTCTAGTGGACACTTAGGAAAATTGCTTGCTGAAAAATTTCTAACAGAAGGGCATTCTGTAACTTTGGTAACAAGTAAAGCATCTGTCAAACCTAAAAATCAGCCCAATCTAACGATTTTGGAAGTGACGAATGTAGATAGCCTTCTAAAAACTATGGAGCCTTTGGCGAAAACACACCATGTTCTTATCCATAGTATGGCAGTATCTGACTATACACCTGTTTATATGACTGATTTTGATGAGGTGAAAAAAACGGCTGACCTCACTCAACTCTTACATAAAGAAAACAGTGAACATAAAATCTCTTCAAAATCTGATTATCAGGTTTTATTTCTTAGGAAAACTCCAAAGGTTATTAGCTTGGTTAAAGATTGGAATCCTAATATTAATTTGATTGGATTCAAACTGCTCGTAAATGTCCCAAAAGAAGAACTTTTTGCCGTCGCACGTGAAAGTCTAACAAGCAACCGTGCTTCCTATATTTTAGCCAATGATTTGACTGAAATTACGCCAGATAAGCACCATGCTTACTTGCTTGATGAAGAGCATGCCTTTGAGGCTCACACCAAAGCTGATATTGCGCAGCTGATTTTTGAAAAGGTGACTAAAAATGACTAAAACTATTATTCTTGCTGTCTCTGGAAGCATTTCTGTATACAAAGCTGCTGATTTAACCAACCAACTCACTAAGTTTGGCTATGATGTTCATGTTTTAATGACAGAGGCTGCGGCACAGTTTATTACGCCACTGACTCTACAAGTCTTATCAAAAAATACGGTACATCTTGATGTCATGATTGAAAACGATCCAAAAGTTATTAATCATATTGATCTTGCTAAAGAGAGTGACCTGTTCATTCTAGCCCCTGCATCCGCAAATACAATCGCACATCTTTCTCATGGTTTTGCGGATAATATCATTACAGCTACTGCTCTAGCTCTGCCAGTGGATACACCAAAACTGATTGCACCCGCAATGAATACAAAAATGTATGACAATCCACTCACACAACGCAATCTTACTACTCTTAAAGAAGTTGGCTTTCAAGAAATTCAACCGCGCTCTAGCCGATTGGCTTGTGGTGATGTCGGTCGTGGTGCATTGTCAGATTTGGAAACGATCATTCGTGAAATCCAAACAATTTTAGATTAATTTCAAAAAAACATTGTCAAGACAGCTGTAAACCTATATAATGAAAGTGATTTTACTTTTCAAGGAGGAATTATGAATAAACGAAAATCATCCGACATTGCAACTATTTCCATCTTTTTTGCGGTCATGTTAGTTGTTCATTTTTTAACTAGCATCGTCTTCAATCTTTGGCCAGTTCCTATCAAACCTACTCTAGTTCACATTCCTGTTATCGTAGCTTCAATTATCTATGGCCCACGTATTGGTGCTATTTTAGGAGGACTGATGGGTGTAATTAGTACGATTACAAATACCGTTGTTCTCTTGCCAACAAGTTATCTTTTTTCACCATTTGTTGAAAATGGTAGTTTTGCTTCAGTTATCATCGCTTTTGTTCCACGTATTTTAATTGGGGTCACTCCTTATTTTGTTTACAAATTACTTAAGAATAGAACTGGTTTGATAATTGCTGGTGCAGTTGGATCGTTCACCAATACCTTATTTGTACTTTCAGGGATCTTCATTTTCTTCTCTAGTGTCTATGGTAGCGATATCCAAGTCATGCTTGCAAGTGTTATTTCAGCCAACTCCATTGCTGAAATAATCATTTCAGCAATTGTAACAGTTGCTGTCGTCCCAAGTTTACTCAAATTAAAAAAATAGTTTATCGAAAATCATGGATAATCCGTGATTTTTTCTTATGAAATAATTCTTAAACGACTTTTAATATTTTTATTATCAATTTGTCTGATTTATTCAACAAATATCTCAAAAATAGTTAGCTAAGTACAATGTATTTCGTAAAAAACCTTTCACTATCAAATGATTGATGAATTCTGAAAATTGAAAATTTTTGAAATAAACGCTTTAAATCTTTTTCAATCTTTTTCA
>CAZPYI010000089.1:0-9961 GCA_964590305.1 uncultured Streptococcus sp. | reverse complement strand
GTATAAATAAGCACATTTTTTCTTGAATTTTTTCAAGTTGTATGGTAATTTAAAAACAACTTTAGAAAACTTAAGGAATTTTTCAACACAACTCATGAAAAAATACGAACAAATCTTTAAAGAACTTGAACACGATATCACCTCTGGCATTTACCAAGCAGGTGACTATCTCCCCACCGAAAACGAGCTAACCCAGACCTACCATATGAGCCGTGACACTATCCGCAAAGCGCTTAGTCTCCTTACTGAAGCAGGGCTTATCCAGAAAATTCACGGTTCTGGCTCTCAAGTTATCAAGCACGAGCAGATTGATTTTCCCGTTTCACAGCTCACAAGCTATAAAGAGCTGATCGACGCTCACCATATCAATTCCAAAACCAATGTCATTGCCATTGATAAACTTATCGTTGATGAAAAATTAGCTGCGCTGACAGGTTTCAAGAAAAATAACCTTGTCTGGCGAATCATTCGCCAACGTGTCGTTGACGGCACTGCTTCTGTCATTGACATTGATTATTTAGACAAAAAAATCGTGCCAAATATGACAAGAGAAATCGCCGAACAATCCATTTACGATTACCTTGAAAACCAACTCCACCTCATCATCGCTTACGCTCAAAAAGAAATCACCATTGACCAGTTAACTGACTGTGACAAACTACTCCTTGACATCGGTGCCGAACACCACGTTGTCTCTGTCAAATCAAAAGTTTACCTCGCCAACAAACACCAATTCCAATTCACCGAAAGCAGACACAAACTCGAAAAATTCCGCTTCGTTGACTTCGCAACCCGAAAACCACAGTAATACGTGACACCTATTTGAGAATAAAAAAATGCAGTCTCTCCCATATTTTAAAAGCATTAGGAGTTTCTTGGATTTCTCCAATAATCCATTGAAGTATTGAACCTGCTGACGGCTCAAAGCGCCCAGTGATTTGAAGCTAGAAACTAAAAAATCTAAGAAAGGCATCAAAAATTGTCTTCAATCAAAAAGAAGCTAGATACTCTCTGTCTAGCTTCTTTTGCATTAATGCCGCAATCTGCGGTAGACATTTACCACCAATAAAAGGACAATAAAGATAAATATTGCAAGGAATGGCGCAACCATTAATGGTTTTACCTGACTAGCTTCAGAAGTGACACGCGCAGCATTTTCTTGATTAGCAATACGATGACCACGAACCAAAAGGCGGTGAGTATTAACACCGTATGGCGTACAAGTAACTAGCGTCACATAGTCTTGCTTTGGATCAATAGCTAGCGCTGATACGTCATCCGGTGTGACCGTCCGAATCTGGTCAACCTCATAGGTCAAGGTTTCATCCATAACCTGAATGAGGAAGGTATCTCCCTCCACCAGCTGGTCAATATCCGTAAAAAGCTTGGCCGATGGCAAACCACGGTGACCAGAGATAACAGCATGCGTCCCTTTACCACCAACTGGCAAAGAGGTTCCAGGAATATGCCCAATGGCCACCTGCAAAATAGCATCGTCTGTCCCGTGATAGATAGGCATGGTAGTGTTGAGCTTGGGAATTTCCACATAGGCCATAATCCCCGCATCTGTGACATTCAAGACTTGATTATAAGTGGACTTCTGCTCCGCTGATAAATTCAAATCGGGGATAACTCCTTGGGGCAGGGTCTGATTATAAGCACGCGCAGCTTCCAGCATCTTGTCGGTCTCCTCTTGAGACATGTCTTCTACTTTCTCGACATAAGCCGCAACTGCTTTTGACTGGTGGAAAGAATTCCAGTAGTCACTTACCGTTGGGTACAGCAGTAGGGACAGCCCAATTAGCAATATAAAGACTAATAAAAAAGTGGTCCAATTTTGTTTTAGTTTATCTATCATTAATAGAGCTCTCCTTACTGTTGTCAAAAGAAAGAGGTAGCCAAGGCCACCCCTCACCTTATAACAACAGAAATTTTTCTGTTAAGCTTGATTAAGCTTCCATACGTTTTTTAGTAATAAGAAGGATACCAGCGCCAAGAACTAAGATAGCACCTGCAATGTAAAGCATTGTAGTACCAACACTACCAGTTGAAGGAAGGATAGAACCTTTCTTGTTGACAACTTGAGTAGTCAAAGCATCTTCATTTGCTTCAGCACGAGTGAATGTGATTTCACCGTTTGCAGCAGTACCTGTAAGTTTAGTCAATTTAGGCTCAGCAGCTTCTGTATCATGTTTAGCTTCTACAGTGAACGTGATTGGTTTGATTGTATTATAACCTGCAGGAGTTGTTGTTTCTTCAAGAACATAATCCCCATCGTCAAGACCTTTAAATCGGAATTCAGTTGCTTCACCAGCAGTAATTTCTTTAACTTTAGTCTTTGTACCTTTAACCATCTTGTAAAGAGTGAATCCAGCACCTTTCAATGATTGTTTATCTTTGTCAACTTTGTTTACAACTGTTTTGTATGTGAATACAATAACGGTGTCTTTTGGAGTTTTACCGGTATCATTTGGTTTACCTATACCCTTTTCATTTGGGTTGTTTGAGTAGATGAGTGCAACTTCGTTAGGGTTACCTTTTGAACCGATAACAGCATTTTCATTAAGTTTTGCAGAGTAATCTACAGTAACTTTACCACCTGCAACACCACCAAGTGCTTTAACATCATTGATAGCAATAGTAAGTTTTGTTGAACCATCTGTGTCAGTAGTTGTAGTTAATTGGTATTGGTCTGCTGTCAGTGTCTTATCGCCAACTTTAACAACAGCGTTGTTGTTGAAAGTCAAACCTTTAGACATTGTATCTGAGAATTCAAGGTAGTAAGTCTCGTATTTATCAAAGTTTTCTGCAGGCAAAGTAGCTGTCAATTGGAAAGGGACGTCATCGTTGATATCGTAGTCAGCTGAATCTTGCCAATCAGTAGTTTCACCAGTTGTGTCGTTTGTGTCTTTAACTTTTTTCTCAACAGTTGGTGTACCAGATTTTGGTGTTACAGTAACATTTTTAACGACTTGTAAGATGTAAGAAGTGTATGCTGCTTTTTCAGCATCTTTCAAAGAACCGTCTTTATCTTTAACAAGGTAGTAACCAGCACTAAGACCTGTCAAAGCACCTGGGTTTTGCAAGTATTTACCTGCAGCGCTTGCAAATTCTTCTGTTTGGCTGGCAGAAAATGTTGCCATTTTTTCAGCAAGAGCAGATGCCGAACTTACACTGTACTTACTTTGAAGAGCTGTTTGTCCATCAGTAGTAATACCATTACCCCATTGGATATTTGATAAAGTATTGTTATTCAAATCACCAGTGAAGATTTGGTAGCTTTCGTAAGTATGACCTGTAGTGTCACCATTGACAGTGATGTCATACGCCAATGCCTTGCTACCTGTGAAGGCAAACAAAACTGCGACAAATGTCGCCAAAATTAATTTTATTCTTTTCATATTAAGTCTCCTTTTTAAATTTAAGCATAGTACCTAAAAGGCACCGACAATAAGGCCCGAAGGCTTAAAGGTTAGATACTTCACCAGTAAGCATCACCACCCTTAATGGCGAATTGATCCATCAGAAGCGCCCACCTCCTTGGAAACCTTTATAAAGTTTAAGTGATAATAGCAGGGCTGCTAAGCTAGCCACTATTGCACCGAGGAATAAAACAAGTTCAACACCCATTCCACCGGTCTTAGGCAGGTTGTAAGTTTTAATCTGCTTGTTAGTAATGGTGATAGTACCAGAAGTAGCCGTCACATCACTAGCCTTGGCTGAGTCAGTGACACCATTTGAATAAGTAGCACTATATCCCGCAGGCACAACTTCTTCAACATAGTAAGAGTAAACCTCACCATTGTCTCCAACAGTTGGCAAATTATCAAAGGTTGTTGACCAATGACCACCATCATAGGTAATGTCACGTCTGCCATTCTCAACATCTACAGGTGTTGGGTTTTGATCTGAAAGACGTTTCAATTGGACAGTCACCGAACCCCCTGTCCGACTGGTATCTGAGCCATCTGGTTTTTGCCATTTTTTATCAACTGTGATAGAAGTTGTTGGTGGAAGTTTGGTATTAGAAACATAGTCTTGCTTAGATTGTTTTGCTAAATTGACAGCTGAAGTTAAGTCTGTTAAATCTCCAAGATTCAATGGAGCAACCCCGGTCTCAGAGAAGTAGAAATAGTAGCGTTTTGCATTTTCTGGTAATTGATAGCCTGACGGTGCTTGAACCTCTGTCACATAGTACATTTTTCCATCTTCAAGTGTTCCAATGCTATTGACAGCTTCTTTCCCATCTTTCGTAATATTAAGTGTACCATTTGCTGCCGTTTTGTAAGTGGCTACCACTTTATCAGTGGCGTTTTCTCTTACTTCAAAAATAGCATTTGGTAGAACAACAGAAAAGTTTTGAAGGTCAACTTTAGTCAACTTGAAGTATTTAGTTGTCTGTGCGGTACCGCTTGTAGACATTTTTTTCCATGTGTAACTTACTGTATTTTCTGTTTTTCCTGACTTGAATCCACTAATTTCAGCAGAGTTTTTCACAGAAAGGTTTGTTTGATCATTTTCCCCAACCTCTCTTGAAACAGTGTAGCTATACTCTAATCTGAGTTTTTGCTTATTTGGCACTGTCAATTTGAGGATACTCTTGTAAAGTCCGCTACTGTCTTTTACTTTCTCAACTGTCCAAGACCACTGACTTCTATCAATCTCTTGGTTGTTGACATCATACAATTTAACAGATTCTTGTTTCAGGTCATAACTCAAGTTAGTCAGGAGATCTTCTTGATACTCTAAGGTATCGGTAACAGTGTAGCTATCCTTGCCTGCAGCCAAATCTTCGGCAGCAGGGTTAATATCCAGTTTGTAGTTGACCTCACGGTTATTATTTTTCCATTCACCAGATTTAGAAATCTTTTGGCCTGGCTTGACCGTTATTTTTTGAGTATGCTCAGCTTCACCAGCAGGTGTACCGTTTATTGTTGCTGACACCTTATTGGTATAAGTTTTTGTGATTGGGCTATCCAGCGGAGATAAGTCTGTTTTGAAGAAGAAACCTGCATAAAGAGTTCCAGTATTGTTTAGAGCTTCTTTTAATGTTTTTCCATTTTTAGCTGTAAAAGTAACTTTAACAGCTCCGCTTTCATCAATAGTACCGGTAACATCAATATCATTACCATAGCGACCCGACCAGTATGGGTTTGGCCAAGTAATCTTACCATCTGAGACAGTAAAATCACCACTATCTAGATTATACGTCGCATGACCATAATTAAAGCCTATCAGGGACAAGCCGGCAGGTGGTGTATCTGTCAACGTCACCGTTTGCGTGTCATCAGCCAATTTAACTTTGACAACCCAGAATATTGAACCATCTTTTTGAATCTCATGTTCGGTGTTATTAGTATTGTACTCAGAAGCTTGACCATCCCAAGCATAACTATTCCCATCCATCTTGAAGACTTTACCTGTCTCTTCATATTTGTAACTAGCCTCTTTTGAGAAACCGCTACTTGATATAGTATTGGTGAAATAAATGACTGTAAATTTATTAATAGTAGACCGGTAGTCTAAGGTAATATCTGAACCTTGGTAAGCCTTCAATAACTTAAACTTATATTTGCTATAAGTCTTATCAGAGCTAATTTGGCTATATGGCGTATACTGCCAAGTTGAATTTCCTGATTCCCAAACGTTGAATTCAAAATTTCCTGAGCCAAAAACCTGTACTAATTTATTATAGACAGCATCTAATTGGGCTTTTGTAAAATAATGTTCACCGTTGTTGGTGCCATCTTTTCCTCTTAAAACATCTTCAAATTCTGTACCAGACGGAATTTTACCACTTCCGGGCACCTTGATAGTAGACTGCCATGTCAATTCCTTAATATCCGAGTTGGACGTTGCTTCCATTTTCTTAAAGGCTTTATCTAGACCACCAGTATTATCATTCTCACCTATGACCGTTGTAGAAGCGCTGGAGCTTTCCCCTCCATCTGTAATAGTTGCCGTATTAGTAAATGTTTTAGGCGCTTCAGCCCAATTGCTTGGTTTTTCACCGGCATCCGTTGTGTAGGTGATGGTATACTTATTTGTATTTCTACCACCTGATGTTGCAGTAAATTTATAGCCAGTTGATGTCTTTGTCGCACCCTCGCTTGGTGAAATTTCAACATCACTTGACTTAGCAATCATGTCGTCCTTCAATTCAGCACCAGCAATGTCGTTTTGGTTTTCATTTACGATGATGGTCCATTTGACCTTATTGGTCTTCTTATCATAAGAACCAGACTTACTAATTTTATTTCGATAAAGTTCCAGTTGATTATCTTTATGTTGATTTGGAATATCTGGCGTTGTCACATCTAACCCATTTCCAACATATGTTGATTTACCAGCTGGAAAACCTGAAATCTTATAACGATAGGTTATCGTATATTTCTGATTAGCACCGAGTTTAGGGAGCTGAGTCGTAAATTTACCATTTGATTCATTCAGATTTATACCACTTGTCACATCTGTTGTTGACCAGTCGCTATTGGTTCGAATAACCTTTAATTTTTCAAAGCTTTCAATCTTGAAACCATCAACCTTTAATGTATCTGTTAGATTGACCACATCTTTAGTCCCCTTATTTGAGGAAACTTCAACAGTATAGTTCAAGTAGGCACTATCACCATCGTAAGTGACATTCCCCCACTTATTACTAGAAACATCATACTGTGCTTGCTGAGGCTCTTCTTTCTTATCAATTGATGATGATGGCACTGTTATCGTAACTTTATCTGTGAACGGAATCTCGTAGTCGCCCGTTTCTTTTCGATAAGTTTGACCAATCGTAGCTGTATAACCCAGATCTCCTCTCACACTTTCTCTTGCATTAGCAATGTAACTTTCTAAAAAGGTGATGACAATATATTTTTTGCCATTTGATTGGACAAATCTATATTTGTAAGCATCGGTCGTTCCATCTTTTCCCGAATACTCTTCATTTTCATTTACATCTGTCCATGTGATATTATCTGGCAATTCAAGAGCGTAATATTTTGTCTCCTCTAACTTTAACTTAGGAATATTATAAGAAAATTGAAATTCCGACGTCAAGGTCTTAGTATTGCCAGAAGTCACCTCTTCTGGCTGTCCTTTATAATTTCCAGATACAATATAATCCGAAAAATCTGCATAGTCTACACCTGCTACAGTATAGGTCGAAAAACTATCCGATTTAAAATCTACACCTGCAAGACTATCAGAGCCATCTTGATTAATGGTTGTGTCAGAATTATCCGTTAAATCTTCAACATTATTAATATCATTGTCCACAAAGTGATAGAGTTTCCAACCACTTTGCAAGTCAGAACTTTCAACAGCATTTTTAAAAGCTAGCGAAACATTGACATCCTTACTTGGTTCAACTTCTTCACCACTTGCTGTGACAAACGAAATATCATATGAGTATGCTTGAGACAAGCTTTGTTTTGTCTTGCTCAATTCAGAAGTCAACTTGTCGTTAATAGCGCTCGTATCTGATACTGGGCTAACTGTTAACGTAACAGGTTCTGAAAACGTATCATCTTCATATGTTACCGTCACCGTAACATCTGATATTTCAGCACTTAAAGTTCCTGCACCTACTGCATTTGTTGCTTCATCTGTCGTATTCTCATCAGCAACCTCTGAACTTTCAGTTTGATTATTTGCTTCTTGTGATACCTCTGAACTTGATTCATCTTGTCTAGATTCATCAGCAATAGAAGCATCACTTTCAGTTGATTGAACAACAGCTGAACTGTTATCAGTACTAACTGTCAATGCTGGCAAAATCAAAAGATAAGTTGTGCAAAAAACAACTGCAACTGATAATACCAAAGCTACTCTTGCAATTAAACTCTCTTGCAGCCTCTTTCTTACTAAAGCCGCTAATCTTATCCACAGATTTTTCATAAGAACTCCTCTCTCCATTACTAATTCTTTAATTATTCTATTGTTCCAATTCTAGTGAGTGGCCAAATTCTAAAAGTTAGCTTACCAACTAATTGCTCCTCACTCACCGTTCCGACCGCAGTATTACGTGAGTCGATTGAAACACTTCGGTGATCTCCCATAACAAAATATTTTCCGTCAGGTACCTGATAAGGTAAACTAATATTAGTTTCACCGTAAGCTTTTTCATTTTTAGCAAGGTACGGCTCGTCAATCTTCTCACCGTCAACATAGACAGTTCCATCCTCGTCAATGTTGACCCATTGCCCAGACGTCGCAATCACACGCTTAACGAGTACCTTGTTATTGTAATAAAATGCAACAACATCACCTTGTTTTAAATTTTTACTACTAACGGAAACCACCATATCCCCAGCTTTCAAGTTTGGGGTCATTGAATTACCATAAATTTGTAAAACAGGCAACCAAATCGTCGCTACAAGTACAGCGACAGCAGCCACTGTAATCAACGTAAAAATCGTACTTCTTAACGTTCGGGCATAACGTTCACGATATTTGATTTTGTCTAATTCCTCCGAAAGGACATCAGCTTTTGGTAAATCAGACACTTCTACTTTCTGTGAATTTCTTTGAAATAAATGCTTCATCTTGAAAGATTACCCCTACGATTTTCACCAGCTGTATCACTTGCATCTGCTAAGCGCTTCACGTTTTCAAGATAAGTATCCGCTGCCAATTGAGCCTCATCAAAAACTTTACTGATCGCTAAAGCCGCCTCTGCAATTGATCCAACCTTAGAAAGGTTAATTTCACGCTGTTCAAGAGTTCCCTCAAGTTCGTTAACACGCTCTTGAAGTTCTTCAATTTCCTTTGCTTGGCTAACTAATAATTCAAATAAATCTGATCGTTTTAGTTTTTTTAAATCTTTTACATTAACCACCGTACTCCTCCTTATTATTTTTTAAATCAGCAGCACATAAATTTTATTATTTTTTCATCATTAACTAACTTTGAAGTTAATTGCAGAATATTTTTTTTGATTATATATAGCTTTTTAAAGAATATTATAATATTTTTTGTTATTTTGAAAAGACATTTTATATAAGTGATACTTTTTAAAAGAAATTATTTCCTTTTTCTAATTTTCTTAATTTTAAAACTTTAACAAGAATTAATAATTATAAACAATTAACATATTTATAATTAATGATTTTTATAGCACTATCACTTAAATAGCTATATATGGCTTACTTCGTAAGAATATGATACAATAATAAATTGATTGGATATAATTTTTTGTCTTTTCAGAAATATTACATTATTCGAGTAAAGGATTATTTTATGCCACATTTATCAAAAAAACAGCATCAAATTTTGGAAACCAAACATCGCTTATCTAAAGCACTTTATCTACTAGTTACTGAACGCCATTACGACAAAATCACTATCTATCACATTTTGGAAAAAGCTGGCGTCTCGCGGCGAACCTTTTACCGGTATTTTAATAGCAAGTCTGACTTAATGGACTACTGCTTAGATAACTTTATTGAGGGGTATTACCTCCAACGTGACAATTTTATATTAGCACAACGAGCAGAGGACATTTTCCTCGTCACATTAAATTTCATGTACTATAATCGTGAATTTATCCGCTCACTTGTCGAAAGTGGACATTTCTCGCTTTTAACTGCAAAATTTAATGACAAATCTGAACTAATATGTAAAACAATAGACCTTCCTTGCTGCGTTGAGGATTCCTCCGACCATAGCATTGACTATATATCAAAAGGATTATTGGGAGCCTATCTCAATATCCTGCTATTTTGGTTAACCAAAGATGAACCCGAAAGACCAGAACATATCGCCAAGAATCTTGCACTGCTTTTTAGTTCCATCTCAGGTTACTTTGACAACGTCTCACAAAACTCTAACAAAGCTAACTAAATTAATGAAAATTAAAGGTGTTTTTTTACCAGATTTTTCACCATTTATGATAAAAGATAGTTTTTCTCATTTATTAACATATTGTAAACCTATAGTTGACAGTATTGTCAAACGAATTAAC
>CAZPYI010000088.1:0-10013 GCA_964590305.1 uncultured Streptococcus sp. | reverse complement strand
TATCTTGTAAAGTTATTGTTCGATTAGTAAGTCGACATCCTAATTGGTAAAAATGTTCTATAATTTTTATATCTTCTTCATTAAAAGGGGGAGCTGACACACCATATTTTTCTTTAAAGATTGTTATGAAAATAATTCGAATATTTTTTTCATTTCCAATGATTCTTAAGGGGCGAGATTGAATACTTATATCAAAATAAAATAATTTCTTATTAAGCTCAATAATCAATCTGCGAAGCGTACTTTCGCTCACAAATAAAACATCAGCCAATTCTAAATAGCTAAAGTATTTTCTGAAAAAAATTTCCTCTAACAATAAATATTCTAAACTCGATTTTGCTATAGCGGCAATTGAACTATTGAATGATTCTTGTTTAGAGAAATGAAGACTGATATCTTGCTGCTCTTTTATAATATACGAAGGGGAAATAAGAGAATTTATATCAGATATCCATTGATTGAGTGTATTTAAAGAAACATCTAGGAACTGTAAAACCTCTTCCGTGTTTTTTTCCCCTTCTTCTAAAAATTGCAATAATGAAATTTTTTTACTGTCTTTTTTTGATAATAAATCCACCTAATGACTCCCATAAATATATTTTATAAAATGTAACCATATACAATTAAAAATGTTCTATAAACTTAGAATTGCCAACTATAATTTAATAACATAAGTTTGATAAATTGACAATAAAAACGACTTGGGGAGAAGTTTTAACTTTCTGAAAGTAGACCATATTTTGCTTATAGCGCTACTATTTTTGAACTTGAATATATATAGTATTTGTTAGATAATTATTATATAAATATTTAAAGAAAGCAGGAAAAAGAGATGACATTAGGAGTATCAATCTATCCAGAAAAAACGACCTTTGAGCAAGATAAGAGATATTTGGAAAAGGCGTATGAATTGGGGTTTCGCCGTGTTTTTACTAGCTTGTTAGAACTAACTGGTGATGCTGATCAAGTTATTTCAAACTTTAAAAAAACAGTCCTATTTGCTAGTGAATTAGGAATGGAGGTTATGGTAGACATCAATCCAAAGATTTTTAAGCAAATTGGTGTGAGCTATCAAGATTTATCATTTTTTGCAGATTTAGGAGCCTACGGTATTCGTTTGGATATAGGATTTACAGGGCGTGAAGAAGCTGAAATGACTAGGAATCCTTATGGACTGAAAATTGAAGTTAATATGAGTATAGGCACGAAATACATTGATAATATTATCTCTTTTTCACCAAATCGTAAAAACTTACTGGGTTCACATAATTTTTATCCCATGGCATTTTCTGGCTTATCAGAAGATTTCTACAGAAGCTGTTCTGAACAATTTAGAGCATACAATTTGGAGACAGGAGCATTTATTTCAAGTAAGCATGCTACTTTAGGACCATGGCCGTTACAAGATGGTTTATGTACTTTGGAACAACATCGAAATCAATCAATTCGTAATCAAGCATTGTATTATACCTTAGATGATAATATTGACACAATAATCATTGGAGATGCTTATGCTACAGATGAGGAACTTGCTGAAGTAGCTGAAGTGTATTTTGCAACTCACCCAACTTTTCAAGTGAAACTAGCAGACGACATTCAGACGCTTGAGAGAGAGATTGTACTAGACGAACTTCATAGTTATAGGGGGGATCGCTCTGATTATTTGATTCGTTCAAGTATGCCTCGAATTAAATTTAGAGATAAAAATATTAATGTGTCGGAAGTTGAGGCATTGAAGCGCGGAGATGTTGTTATTGGAAATAATAACTTTGGTCAATATAAAGCAGAGCTGCATATTATTTTAAAAGATATTCCTAATATTAATAATCGTGTTAATCTGGTCGGACGCTTAACAGACGAGTCTATTGCCATGTTAGACTATCTTAAACCATGGTCAAAATTCAAAATAGAGTCAGTTTAAGAAACATAAGTAAGAAATGGCCAAGGGAGTGGGCTAGAGCCTGCCAATTGCACAAGTAGATGCAATAACCTCTTGACACACGCTTTTGGATGCGATACAACTTAAAAATATAATAGAGATTATTGTCTAACTACTATTCGAAGCAGTGAAGAGTAGTCAACTCTATATGAAAAGAATTAGGCCCAGTTTTCTCTGAGCTTTTTATTGTCTAGTTTAATTTTACAATTTAGCACTAAAAAAACTGAAATATATAAGATGAATTTCAGCTTTTTTATAATATTTATTTTACAGATAAAAGTGACCCAATCAGTTGATTTAAGTCTTCCCAATTTCGATTACTGAAAAATTCAGAAAAGCAAATAATATTTTTTGCTACATGTGTAGCATTAGTCATTGTAGTAACTAAAATAGCATTATCATCGATTGTTGGGATATTGTCATCCATCAATAGACGGCACTCAATATTATATAAACAATATTTTTCCAAATCTTTTTTTATGAATAAGGCATGCTCAATATCGGTATCAACCAAAATATAAATGGTGATTCGAGATTCAATCTTAGGTAAATGATTATAAAGTTCGTACCAATGAGTGATTAATATATAAATTAATTCATTCATCTCAATATCAGGAAGCGGTTTATCGGGAAGCTGAGCCAAATAAGGAGTCAAATAATCTATGATATGAGGATATTTAGCAGATAAATTGCTAACAAACCGCTCTCGCCTATCATAAAGAACAAATGTTCGGGTGTTTTTAAACTTCAATATATTGATGAAATCAAGAATTAGCATCTCTTCGGTAGATTTTTTCAGTGGTGTTTCTAATTCAAAAGAGATATTTTGAAGAATTCCCTTAATTTTATTAAATTTATTCATCTCATCTATTGAATGTGAAAGGATCATCATCATTTGTTGATAGGAATAAAAATAATAATTATTGTTCAATTGATAAAACACATCGTTGATAACGTCCAAAGTCAAATCGATGTTAAATAAAAATTTAAACTGTTTCAGGTAAGAAATATCAGTCAATAGATTGCAATAAGTAAATTTTCTGTCAGTCAGCTCTACAAAGTGATGATACTTTATTCGAGTTAAGTTAATATATAACCATCTCATATATCGATTGATCTGATTGATATAGAGCTTTTTTCCTTGTTCTTGAAACAGACTTTGTATTAGATGGTGAAGGCAGGCTTGTTGCTCTTCGCTCAGGAACTCAAGATTAGCATATTTTTCAGCATAAAAGAAATGAAGAAGCTGTCTCACGTTCTCTTCATCACCACCTATAGTCTTTCTCGAGGTTGAAATTACAATTCCCTCATAGGCTAGTATCTTTTTAATTTTTGAAAAAGCTCTTTTAACTGTTGAAAGGCTTGTAAAATTGTTGTCGGCGACAGTTTTTAAGGATAGGTTTTCTGTCAGAAAAAGTTGTTGGAATAGCGTCAATTCTAAGCTGTTTTCATAAATAGCTTTATAAACACAACGAAAAGAACTATCTCTTGGAATATATAAATTCACTCCTTGTTTGCCAGATTTAACAAGTACAGGAAGATTATAATCATTGAATTCTTGAATATAATTATAAATTGTACGAGTTGGCATACTCAATTTTTTATGCAGACTTTCTAAAGAGGTAGGCTGCCGACTTCGGTTTAGTTCCTCTAATAATGACAGCATTTTGGCGTCATGTATAGACAATATATTTCGCATTTTGGCTCCCAGAACTATCTGCCAATAAGTTTTCCATTTAATTTACTTTTGACAGTTTTAGGTTAGCAAGTATTTGATGCTAAGTTTATTCGTTTAGAATGAAATAGTTTTCCATATTAAAAGATAAAAGACCAATAGATAATTACAAAATTCTTTACTTATCATATGTGGACTCTGTGACAAGTATGTCAGGTCATTCGTTATAAAAATAACATATCAAATTTTTCTAAGACTGTAAAGTGAGGATATGGGTACATTCTGACGATAATTGTTCCTTTAAGGTAAGAAAAAGTAGTACTGCTTTTTCCTGATATTAGGGTATGGTAGAAATCGTATCATACAAATATCAGAAATTTTGATTATAGTATAAATTTAGAAAGGTATCTTATAATCTAAGGAGTTTTCAGACTTTTTCAGTATTGATAGAGGTAGGCTACTAGTGGAAATGTTATATTAATTTTCGATGGGTAGACCAGTAAAGATTGAAGTATATAAGAGAGCTAATAAGAATAGCTAACTAAATTGTATCAATTATTCCGTTTCAAATTTTATGAACGCTTATATTAAAAAAAGCTACACTCTTACAATAAGCGTAGCTTTTACTCAGTCATTAACAATAACGGCTTTTCCGAAAGAATGGTTTCCTTCCAAATATTCGTGAGCTTCTCTGATTTGATTCAAAGCAAAGACTTTGTTGGGCTTGACATTAATAGCATAGTGACTGATATAATCCAACAAGCTGTTCATTTTTTCAGACGTGACATCGCCAGATGGGAATCCAGTCAAATAACCACCTTTGGTATCATAAATAGGATCAAACTCATCCAGATACCATTGACCACCAAGTTGGCCTGTACTGCAAACGATACCATCATCTAATAAATGATCAAAACTATTTTTGACAGTTGCAGGACCAATCAATTCAAAAATTTTATTATATTTCTTTTCAGTAAGTAATTTTCCATCCTGATCTAAAACAACATCTGAAAAACCTGCAGCTAGTAAAGCTTCTTTTTTCGCAAGAGTCCGACTCGTTCCATCGATAGGGCAGTTAGGGAATTTTGCTTTCACTAATTTTAAGAAAGCAATCCCCACACCACTAGTACCTCCACGCACTAAAATAGTATCTTTTTCAGTGATTTTCAGGCGTAGGAGCGAGCCATAAGCTGTATAGTAGGTTTCAGGAACAGCACCCAATTCTTCCCAAGACAAATCGGTAGTAACAGGGTAAATTTGACTATTTGGAAGCAGGGTGTATTCAGCATAGCCACCATCAAAAGCTCGTCCCATTTCTCCCATGATGGAAACAATTTTTTGACCAATGGGTAGGTTCACTTCGTCAGTTGATTCAGCAATGACACCTACAGCTTCGATACCCAGTATTCTCGGAAAAGTGACCGAAGGAGATAGACCCTGTCGTGTAAAGATTTCTGAGTGGTTAATCCCAAAACTTTTTATTTTAACAAGCGACCAGCCAGGTTTAATTTGTGGTAGTGGGACATTTGTATAGATGAGTTTTTCTGGACCACCAGCTTCATAAATAACGACCGCTTTCATACTAAGAATCCTCCAAATTTATAGTTTTCAAAGTGATTTTTTCAATAATTTGTAGCAGGAGACTACTGACTAGACATAGAATAATTGTCAGCAAAGCACCCCACAAGATTTTTATAACGCTTTGTGTTCGTAAACCATCAAATAAAACGGTGCCTAAACCACCCGCATTAATCGTGGCAGCAATAGTGGCGATGCCCACGATCGAGGTCAAGGCTAATCGGATGCCACTAAAAATAGATTTTGTTGCTAAAGGTAGCTGAACTTTACGAAAGATTTGCTGATCTGTCAGCCCTATTCCCTGTGCTGCTTCAATTAATATTGGATCAACTTGTTGGATTCCCGTTGAAAAAGTCCGAAGTAAGATATATTCGCTGTATAAAGTTAAGACAATTACAGCAGTTGTGGTTCCGAGACCAGTCAGTGGGATTAATAAAGCAAAAAAAGCGTAACTAGGAATGGAGTAAAGTGCTGAAAAGAAGTAAATCAAGCCATTCAACCACTTCAATCGACTACTGAAAATGGCAACTAAGACAAAGGCAACTATTAACGACAGTCCAAGTGAGAGAAAGACAAGTTGCAAATGTTGAAACAAGGCAGTCAATAAGCGATTGTGAAATGTTATCCAATAATCAATCATCTATATTTCCTCCAAATATCTTCTTCTGCATAAACAGTATCTAGCAAGTTTTTAACAAAGTCGGTTTTAGGATTTTTGATAATATTTTCTGGTGTATCAAATTGATCTAAATTTCCTTCGTTCATGATCATTATCCGTGTTCCTAAGGAAAAGGCTTCATTAATATCATGAGTAACTAAGAGGAAGGTTTTATTTTTCAGACGTTGATGCAGTTCTTTCATCTGAATCTTCAAGTCATTTCTAGTAATGGCATCGACAGCACCAAAAGGCTCATCCAAAAGCATAATATCAGGATTTGCAGCTAAGGCTCTAGCGACCCCCACCCTTTGTTGCTGACCCCCAGAAAGTTGACGAGGGTAGCGACTTCCATATTCTTCATAAGGCAGTTGAATTAAAGCCATCAGTTCTTTTACCCTTGCTGAAATTTTTTCTTCATCCCAGCCTAACAATTCCGGAACAATGGCGATGTTTTTCTCAATTGTATAATGAGGAAAGAGGCCAATCTGCTGAACCACATAGCCCATTTTTCGACGTAATTGAATGACATCAAAATCTTCGATTGCCTTTCCATAAAATTCTATACTTCCTTGATCGGGTTCTATTAGCCGATTAATCATTTTTAATGTTGTTGTTTTTCCAGATCCAGATGTTCCAAGAATAGTGACAAATTCACCCTCCACCACATCAAAAGACAAATTATTGATAGCACTAGTTGCTGCACCCGGGAAAGTTTTTTTAATGTTTTTAAAAGAGATAGCGGTTTTAGCCATGATTTTTTTGCACCTTTCGAATAATGATGTCGAAGAGACCAATAATGAGTAGTGAAAGTAATGTGACTGTTCCGCCACCTATGATGAGGAGATCCATACGATAGAGACCTAGTCCAGTGAAAATTAACGTACCCAGTCCACCCGCTCCGATATAAGTGGCAAGAGTTGCACTGGCTAAAATTTCAACCAGCGCTAATTTCACTCCATTTAGAATATAAGGCATTGCTAGAGGGACCTCGACTTTCAAAAATAATTGTAGCTGATTCATCCCCAATCCTTGAGCTACTTCTTTTGTTATAGGCGACACTTCTTGAAATCCCAGGGATGTACTAATTAAAACAGAAGGAATGGCCAAAAAAGTTAGGGCAATCAAAGCAGGCAATTTACCCACGCCGATATAAGGAATTAAAATAAATAAGACTGCCAAACTAGGAATAATTCTAAGTAATTGTGACCCTGTTCTGAAAAATTCAGACAAGAATTTATAACGGTAACTAAGGTAACCTAATGGCAAACCAAATCCCAATGCTAGTGCTAATGCTTTACTACTAATGAGCAAATGTTGTAATAAATAAATAAAATATTGTGCGCTACTGTTTTGAAAGTAGCTTATGATATCTTGAATCACTAATGACCTCCTCTATGGTAAGGTTGTATGTTCATTATTGGAGAATAAGGGACTTTTTCTTTTTTAAAAGTTTCTTCTATATAATATAATGGATAGTTGCTAAGTCCAAAAACTTGGATATTTTTATGGAACTTATTTAAAGTCATTATAACATAATTGAATAACCCTATTGATGATTCACAATTCAGCTTAGTTGATGAAATTAAAGACATTATCAGTTTCTTAAAAATTTTAACATAAATCAAAAAGAATCAAAGCAGGCACTTTTCTATCTCAAGGTTACCAAAAAGTAAGCTATTGATAAAAAAGTGCATTGTTGACAAGTGAGTCTAAGCCAGTTACAATTAAGGTTAAAGGAGAGACTTTATTATGAAATTAAGAAAGTTAATTACAGGTGGAATTCTTGCACTAAGTTTAATTGCTTTAGTGGCCTGTGGCAATTCATCTTCTAAAACTGATACAATCAAAGTGGGTTCAAAGGATTTTACTGAAAGTTTGATTGTTAGTGAAATTTATGCAGATGCACTTGAGGACAACGGTTACACTGTAGAGCGTGTCCAAAATATTGCGAGTTCTGTTATACCTCAATCTATTGAAACTGGTGAAGTTGATATCTATCCTGAATATACTGGGACAGCTTTATTAAGTATTTTCAATCTGACACTAGAAACTGATCCAGATAAAGTTTACGATACGATTAAAAAAGCTTACGAAGACGGCGGTGTATTAACTGTCTTAGACTATGCACAAGCCAATGACTCAGCTGGTATTGCAGTTAAGACAAGCGTTGCAAAAGAGTATAACATCTATACCATAAGTGACCTCCAAAAAAATGCGGATAAAATTCGTTTCGCCTCACAAGGAGAGTTTGATGAGCGTGAAGATGGGATAGTTGGTTTAGAAAAGGTTTATGGGCCATTTAATTTTGCATCATCAACAGTTTATGATAATAGTTTGAAATATCAAGTGCTGGAAAATGATGAAGCAGATGCTACACCCGCTTATACAACTGAAGGTCAATTGGTTAATACAGATAAATTTACTGTGCTTGAAGATGATAAACATTTCTGGCCACCATATAACTTGGTACCAGTTGTAAGACAAGACGTTCTTGATGCTAACCCAGAAATCGCAGACATCATCAATAAAGTTGATGCCACTTTAGATACACAAACAGTGATTAAACTAAATGCTAAAGTAGACATTGATGGGGAAGATTACGCACAGGTTGCAAAAGATTATTACGACTCAATAAAATAATTATTGGAGATAGATAAAAACAAGTTCCGAAACCACAGAATGACAGTGTGAGTTTGGAGCTTGCTTTTTGATTAAAGAGAATGAATTTTCGCCATCAAAACATTTTCGCCTATTTAGTTGGAATGCAAAACAGTTATTAGCTCAAGTTCAGAATAAAAAGCCCATGCTTTGAAGTTGTATTTTTTGAAAAGTTTTTCTGGCATTAAATTAAAGTAAGTTACTTTCTTTTTGAAAGTTAGATATAAACAAGTGTGGAAAATAACATATGCTAACCAAAGAAGAACTTCCATTTTGTCCAGTGCAAATTACAGTTGATCTAATTAGTAATAAATGGCAATTGCTAATCATGAGAGAATTTTTGAAAGACACTAAAAGATTTAATGAAATCAATAGATCTATAGATGGTATTAGCCCAAAAGTGCTAGCAGAAAACTTAAAAAGATGGAACCAGATGGTATTATTATTCGGACAGTTTATCCAGAAATTCCCCCTAAAGTTGAATACTCTTTGAGTGGTATGGGAACTTCCTTGCGCCCCATAACTGATGCTATGAGTTATGGAGGAAATATCTGCATACAGGAAAATCTGATTTAACAGAAATTAGAAATAGTTAGTCAGAAGACTTTTCTTTTTACAAATTGAAATAATTGATGTATTGTTGATGAATCAAAAGAAAGAGGCAATAAATATGTCAAGTGATTTTGCTACAAATAACTTTTCTGATATTCTTTTTGGAAGAAAATCAGTCCGAGTTTACGATGAAGCGTATAAAATTCCACATGAAGAAATGTTAGAAATGATCCAGGAAGCAACAACTGCACCTTCTTCAGTGAACATGCAGCCATGGCGTTTTGTCATCGTTGAGAGTGATGCACAGAAAGAAATTCTGAAACCTTTGATTCGATTCAATACTCGTCAAAATGAAACATCATCTGCAATGGTTCTTATATTTGGCGATATGAATTGTTATGAGCTTGGTGAAGAAATATACAATCAAGCCGTTGAAGAAGGCAAGATGCCTGCAGAAGTCAGAGATCAACAGTTGAACTCAATCATTCCATATTACAAAAAATTTTCAAAAGAACAAATGAATGATGTCGTTAAAGTTGATGCCAGCTTAGCAGCAATGCAATTCATGCTGATAGCTAGAGCTCACGGCTATGAAACTAACCCAATCGGTGGTTTTGAAGCAAACCAATTAGCTGAAGCATTTGATTTGGAAAAAGAACGTTATGTACCTGTCATGATTGTATCCATTGGAAAAGCCAAAGAAGCAGGCTACGCTTCGGTTCGCTTATCAGCAGAAAAGATTACTGAGTTTAAATAAGTTTGCAATTCATAGTTCAAAAGACACTTTTAAAAAAGTTGAATCGGTTAAAGTGATTTTTACCGATTCTTTTTTATGTAGAGCAAAAAATATTTTTCAAAAAAGGCGAACATACCTCTTGACAGTGTTGTTTAAGTTTGCTAGAGTAATGAAGCTGTCTATTGCATCGGGCTCAAAATATTTTTGGAAGAAACTT
>CAZPYI010000087.1:0-10049 GCA_964590305.1 uncultured Streptococcus sp. | reverse complement strand
TTTTCTTAGGTTATAAGGGATGATTGAGCTTTCCCGAAAATTCAGACACATACTTTTCATGTCAAACCTGTTGACTTTAAGAGTCAGAGTGTTATAATATACAAGAGAATTCGTTAGTTTAAATCAAACCTGTTATGATTTAAGGGAACGAATCGCCATCAACCACATTGTTTGCCGAGCTTGACTCCGGGCAGTGTGGTTATTTTTATGCCAAAAAAGGGAAAGGTTCTTGTCATGAATATAGAAAATCTTCATTATAACGAAGAAAAAAACGAAGCAAAAAACCATATCGTTCTTTTTCAACCTCAAATTCCTCAAAATACGGGCAATATTGCTCGTACATGTGCAGCTACAAATGCACCACTCCATATCATTCGTCCTATGGGTTTTCCTATTGATGATAAAAAAATGAAGCGAGCTGGACTTGATTATTGGGATAAGTTAGATGTCACATTTTATGATAGCTTAGAAGACTTCATGGAAGGATGCACTGGCAAAGTTCATCTAATCAGTAAATTCGCCGACAAGGTTTATTCTGATGAGCATTATGATGATGGTCAGGCACATTATTTTTTGTTTGGTCGTGAAGATATTGGTTTGCCTGAGCTATTCATGCGTAACAATGAAGAAAAGTGTTTAAGAATTCCGATGAATGATGAGCATGTGCGCAGCCTTAATGTTTCAAATACGGTTTGTATGATTGTTTATGAAGCCCTACGTCAACAAGATTTTCCTAATTTGGAATTGACGCATACCTATCAGAAAGATAAGCTGAAATAACGGATTTACTTTCTGATGTAAAATCTGACAAGTAAATCGATTTTAGGGTGTTCTTAGTTACTGAGAATGAATACTGCAGTAAGATATTTTAATGTTCGAGTGGGCGATTGTAGACTATTACAATTGCTTTTTTTATAGTTACTGAGTTTAGTATTTAGTTTCTAGAAAATGATTTTTGTTTTAAATTGTTGCTATTAAGTAAAATTTTTGATATTCTAGAAGAGTCTTCAGGGCAGGGTGAAATTCCCGACCGGCGGTGACTGCATAAGCAGAAGTCCGCGAGCGCAAGCTGATGTGGTGTGATTCCACAACCGACAGTAAAGTCTGGAAGGGAGGAGACCGAGGGTTTTTTGTGTACTTTTATGCACTTTTACTCGAACGGCTTCTTTCAATTTGAAAAAATTGGAGGAATTTTTTTATGACAAACACACGCAAAATGGTAACTATTGCCATTCTCTCAGCACTTTCATTTGTGCTCATGTTTTTTAGTTTTCCTATTATTCCAGCTGCAAGCTTCTTGCAAATTGACTTCAGTGTTATTCCCATGATGATGGCTCTGGTGATGTTCGATTTGAAAAGTAGTTTTGCTGTACTAATGCTACGATCTGTTCTAAAGCTCTTTTTAGACAACAATGGGCCAAGTACCTATATTGGCTTACCGATGAACATTGTTGCTTTAGGATTATTTTTAGCTGCATTTGCTATCATCTGGAATAGACGAAAAACTATTGCTACGTATATTTATGCCAGTATTGTTGGATCAATCGCATTGACATTAGGTATGCTTGTTCTTAATTATTTCTTTGCCATTCCACTTTATGCTAAATTTGCAAACTTTGATATTGGGGCTTTTATCGGTGTCAAAACCTACCTAGTATCGATGGTTATTCCATTTAATATGATTGAAGGAATTATTTTAGCTGGTGCTTTTTACCTGATATATGTTGCTTGTAAACCTGTAATAGAAAGATATCAATATTCATAATGAAACAAAAACAGACTTACTTTCTGCGCGCTTCTTTTGCCTTAGTATTTTTTGTAATGTTGGGCTACATTGTCAAGTTCTACCCTGAAAACTTGACGGCTATAGACTCCAGTATACAGACAGCTATTCGTGGGAATTTATCAAATGGTATAACAACCTTTTTTAAGATAATAACGATATTTGGGAATGAATTAATTATTTTTCTTTATGTCCTTATTATTGCTGGGTTATTCTACTATATTAAAGTGTGGAAAAGCGAGTCTTTTTTCTTAATCGGAAATCTTTGCCTAATGGGCATCTTTTCAACGGGGTTTAAATACCTGTATAATCGTCCTAGACCAAGCCTAGACTATCTTATCGCTAAGCCTTTGGGCCCATCTTTTCCTAGTTGGCACGCGGCATCAACTTTTATAGTTTTTATATGTCTGATTATTATTTTACAAGAGCGAATGAAAAATCTTGCTTTGAGACGCTTATTTCAAGCTTGTCTTGTCATTTTAATCATCTGCGTTGGTCTTTCTAGAATCTTTCTAGGTGTTCATTACCCGTCAGACATTATTGGTGGATGGTTACTTGCCTATGCTCTAGTAAACGTTACTTATCCGTTTTATAATCAAAAGCGATTTGAATGGCGTTTTCATAGTAAGCAAAAATAATATGAATTAATGAAGAACAGTTCAAACTTGAATTGTTTCTTCTTTTTTATTTTGTGTTAGAATAGGTCTTATGGAAAAACGTTATAATACTTTAAATCATTATTATCGTGAACTTTTTGGTGAGAAAACCTTCAAGGTACCTATTGATGCTGGTTTTGACTGTCCCAATCGTGATGGAACAGTAGCGCATGGTGGTTGTACTTTTTGTACTGTTTCAGGTTCTGGTGACGCTATTGTGGCACCAGATGCTCCAATTCGTGAACAATTTTATAAAGAAATTGATTTTATGCATCGAAAATGGCCAGACGTCAAAAAGTACTTAGTTTATTTTCAAAATTTCACTAATACACATGACACTGTTGATGTCATCCGCGAGCGGTATGAGCAAGCTATTAATGAACCAGGTGTTATTGGTATTAATATAGGGACACGTCCAGATTGTTTACCAGATGAGACAATTGCTTATCTTGCTGACTTGTCTGAACGGATGCATGTAACAGTAGAATTAGGACTTCAAACAACTTTTGAGAAGACTTCAAAATTAATTAATCGTGCGCATTCTTATGAGCTTTATGTCGAGACCGTAAAAAGATTGCGAAAATATCCTAAAATTGAGATAGTTTCTCACTTAATTAACGGTTTACCTGGTGAGAGTCATGAGATGATGTTGGAAAATGTCTATCGCTGTGTAACGGATAATGATATCCAAGGTATTAAACTCCACCTGCTTCACCTTATGACAAACACAAAAATGCAACGTGATTACCATGAAGGACGATTACACTTACTTAGTCAAAAAGA
Organism: uncultured Streptococcus sp.; assembly: GCA_964590305.1. Classification (GTDB taxonomy): domain Bacteria; phylum Bacillota; class Bacilli; order Lactobacillales; family Streptococcaceae; genus Streptococcus. The sequence goes on along the minus strand of CAZPYI010000087.1, from coordinate 6,827 downwards.
ATACGTTTCTATTATTTGTGACCAATTGGAGATTATCCCAAAAGAAATTGTCATTCACCGTATTACAGGAGATGCTCCGCGGGATATGCTTATTGGACCGATGTGGAGTTTGAACAAATGGGAAGTTTTAAACAGTATTGACGAGGAGATGGAACGTCGAGGCTCTTATCAAGGCTGTAAAGTTAATAAATTTTCGGTAGTATGATTTTGATTAATTCGAGTGAGTAAGGTATTAAAAAGAGGATAAAAATGAAACAACCTATTCAAATTTCTCATGACTTCTTGTCTGAAGTTTTAGATGGTGAGAGCATTGCAGTAGATGCAACTATGGGTAATGGAAATGATACTGTTTTTTTAGCTAGCTTGGCAAAGGAAGTTTATGCTTTTGATATTCAGGAGCAAGCACTGCAAAATACTCAAGTAAAATTAGATGCCTCTGGTCTAGATAATGTTCATCTGATTTTGGATGGACATGAACATGTGGATGAATACGTTCAAAAGATACATGCAGCAATTTTTAATCTAGGTTATTTACCTAGTGCTGATAAATCTCTTGTTACCAAACCCAATACGACTTTGGAAGCCCTTAATAAAATATTATCTAATCTAGAAGTTGGCGGACGTGTATCAATTATGGTATACTATGGTCATAAAGGTGGAGAACTCGAAAAAAACCAAGTCTTAACTTATGTAGAGAGTTTACCACAAAAAAAATATACTGTAATGGCGTATCGTTCTTTAAATCAAGTCCATACACCACCCTTTTTAATTATGGTAGAAAAAGTGAAGGCATAATAAAATGAACCGATCAACAATTACTCAATCTTTGTCAGAAATGCGTGAAAACTATTTAGAAAAAAAATCTATTAGTGGTATTGCGGGCGATAAAATACCCTCTCGTAAAATGGTTAAAATCAAAAAAAGATTAGTTAATCTTGAAAGAGAACGCTGCCAAAAGGTTTTTTGCAATGGTGATGCTAGCCAGATTGACGAAAAAATTGAACAGCAAAAAAAACTTTACAGCAAATGTTGTAGTAAATAGTATTGAAATAGGGAGGAGATTTTTTTGGAACATATTGCACTTTATTTAGTTGCCATACTCCTTGCCCTCTTACTGTCAAATGTACTCAGTAAGCTTTTTCCTAAAGTCCCTTTGCAAATTATTCAGGTAACTCTAGGAATCTTAATTACATTAATAACTCAGGAAAATACCATTATCATGGATCCTGAGCTTTTTCTTTCTCTGGTGATTGCTCCCCTCCTCTTTCGTGAAGGGGAAGAGAGTGACATAACCAGTATTTTAAAACATTGGAAAATGGTCTTCTTCCTTATTTTTCCAGTAGTTTTAGTCACAACACTTGCTATCGGTTGGACTGTTCACATGGTTTTACCAGTTACTATTCCGCTATCTGCTTGTTTTGCTGTTGGTGCAGCACTTGGACCAACGGATGCTGTTGCCTTTGCTTCACTTTCGAAACGCTTCGAATTTCCTAAATATATTAAAAATATTTTAAATGGTGAAGGTCTGCTTAATGATGCTAGTGGACTTGTTGCATTTCAAGTTGCTATTGTAGCTCTAACAACAGGTGAATTTTCAGCAGTAGAAGCAGGGAAGGACCTCATCTGGGCTTTGATTGGTGGTTTTCTTGTAGGTTTCTGTATTTCTGCAATTAATAGAGGAATTCTAACGCTGTTAGAAAATACTGATATTTCAGATGTAACCAGTTCAATTCTTTTGGAGTTGACTCTTCCTCTTCTTTCATACTTTATAGCAGAAGAACTTCATGCTTCAGGAATCATAGCAGTTGTTGTTTGTGGAATCATGCAGGCGAGCCGATTTAAGCGACTGACGCTACTTGATGCACGTACAGACTCTGTCCTTGATACAATCTGGGGAACCATTACATTCATTCTAAATGGTCTCGTTTTTATTATATTGGGTACGGAATTGATTCTGATTGAGCAACCTATCTTTGAAAGTCCAACTTATAGTAATCTTCGTCTTATCTTTGACCTTGTTGCTTTGGCGGCTCTACTATTCTTTATTCGTTTTGTGATGATTAGTCTCTTTTATAAGATTCGGCTTCGCTTCATTAATAAATCTTTTAAGACCTATCTCAATGATATTCTTCTTCTAACTTTTTCTGGAGTGAAGGGAACCGTTTCTATTGCGACCATTCTGTTAGTCTCTGCAAGTTTGGCAAAACGGTATCCTTTGATGCTATTTGTTGTAGCTGGTGTAACTCTCATTAGTTTTGTTTCGGGGGTATTAATTTTACCTAGACTTGCCAAACCTAAAATTCAACAAACCAATCACTTGATAAAAATTTCTATCCTTGGTGAAGTGGTGACAACTTTGGAGGAAGATGTCAAAGTTGCCAAAAATAAGAACGCTTATTACGGAGCTATTGATAACTATCAAAATCGGATAAAAACACTTATGTTAGACGGAGAAGATAGTAATACTAAATCTGATTTGGCAACTCTGCAAGCTTTGATTATTCAAATTGAAGGTGAAGGTCTTGATAGAGCATTTGATAATGGGAAGGTTAGTATTCGAGTTTATCGTGCTTATCAACGTTATTTAAATCATCTGGAAAGAGAAATCGACAGAGGATTTATTTCAAGTGTGACTTATGCCTTTCTAGTTATCGGGCAATTTTTCCGACTAGCTTTACGTGAAACACTTACCTTTGGTCGCCGATTGCGCAAGATCAAGAAGTTAAAAAGAGCCAGAAAATTAACACTAACTAAGGAAGATAAAGAAGCCATTGAGAATTTATATTTTGATAATACGGCAGTTATTTTAGATGCCTTAGAACATTTAGAAGGCGTTTATGATGGTATTCTCATTGATTATTTACAAGATAGCCGTTTAAGAGAAGCAGAGATTTTAAATTCGGGTGCATTTATTGAGCGGGTAATCATTCGTTTACAACCTAATAATATTAAAGAAATGTTACGAGGTTACCAACTAGAGCGTGATATCATTTATACATTTGAAAAAGAGAAACGTATTTCGTCCAGATTAGCAAACCAGATGCGTGAAAATGTCAATCAATTAGAAGATTATACCCTAAAAGAAAAGGCCAATACTTTACCTTATGATATGATGAATCGCCGACTAAAGAATAATAAAAAGTGAAGTGGATTTTAGTCCACTTCACTTTTTTATTCCATCCGATTTTCGCTGTCACTAATATCTTGATATTACAGCTCTGGCTTAATAAAGAAGCGTTTGTCATCAATTGGAATAATAGAGACTGGATTTTCATAGAAATCTGCAAGTACTTTAGGCGTGATGATGGCTTCTTTTTTTCCTTGAGCGACGATTTCCCCTTGTCGTAAGAGAAGGATATGACTCATCCTATCAGTAATTTCTTCGGCATGGTGTGTAACATAAAGAATAGTTGGTGCATGAGGTAAGTCAGCGATTTTTTCGACTTGCTTCAGTAACTTTTCACGAGCAAAAAGGTCTAAGCCACTTGTTGCTTCATCTAAAATGATAATTTCTGGATCTTCCATGAGGCTACGTGCGATGAGAAGAAGTTGTTTTTCACCTTGTGAAAGATTTGCATAGATGCGCCCCAAGAGATGCTCTCCACCAATAGAAACCAGCATTTGTCTTGCTTCTTCAAGTTCCTCATTTCGATACTCTTTGTATAGAATGCTAGATTTATATTTTCCTGTCAAAACAATTTTTTCGGCGAACATATTGGCAGGCAAACGCTCAGCAATAAAGGAACCAACGATTCCAATTTTAGAGCGTAAATCTGAGATATCACCACTGCCAAACCTTGTGCCTAAAACTTCAACCTCTCCTTCAGTTTTCCAGTGCTCTGCCATGATTAATTTTAGTAAAGTCGTCTTTCCAGAACCATTTAAGCCAAGAATTGCCCAAGTTTCTCCTTTTTCAACTTCCCAGTTGAGGTTTTTTAGAAGTGTTTTCCCCTGTCGTTTGAGACTGACATTTGTCATTTTGATTTCTGCCATGTGAATCTCCAATCATTCAAATAATAATGTTTTTATTATATCATTTTTTCTACACTTTCCACTGCCTTCCATAAGATATAGTATTTGATGTTTTCGTTTATTGTTCGATGGAATTTTTTTGAAAAATAGTCTATAAAAGTTTAAGTTCTGTTAGTGGTAGTGTAAGGAATTTGTCAATAAAACACTTACTTGGTACATTGATAAAAAAATGTGCTATAATGATAGAACTATATTAAATTTAGGAGTAAACACCCCATGGAAGACCCGAGTAGTCAGTCCTTATTATTTCAATTTGCTTTGTTACTTATTTTAACCTTGCTAAATGCTTTCTTTTCAGCAAGTGAAATGGCTCTAGTTTCACTTAATCGTTCGCGAGTTGAGCAAAAAGCTGAAGAAGGTGATAAAAAATTTATCCGTCTTTTAACTGTTTTGGAAAATCCAAATAACTTTCTCTCAACTATTCAAGTTGGAATTACTTTTATTGGACTTTTACAAGGGGCTAGCTTATCAGCTTCACTTGGGGCAGTTATAGCTGGGTGGTTAGGAAATTCTGAGGTTGCACGTTCAGCAGGAACTGTTATTTCTCTCATTTTTCTAACATATGTCTCCATTGTTCTTGGAGAACTTTATCCTAAACGCATTGCATTGAATCTTAAGGAAAACTTGGCAATAGTCTCAGCTCCAGCTATAAGTTTTATCGGAAAGATTGTTAGTCCATTTGTTTGGTTATTATCGGCTTCAACTAATTTATTATCACGCATCACGCCCATGACATTTGATGATGCAGATGAGCGAATGACTCGAGATGAAATCGAGTATATGTTAACAAATAGCGAAGAAACTTTGGATGCCGAAGAGATTGAAATGCTTCAAGGAGTATTTTCTTTGGATGAACTGATGGCGCGTGAGGTTATGGTTCCACGGACAGATGCTTTCATGATAGACATTAATGATGACAGCACAGAAAACATTCAAGCTATTCTTAAGCAAAATTTTTCACGTATTCCAGTTTATGATGATGATAAAGATAAAGTTATAGGGATTTTACATACTAAACGTCTCTTAAATGCTGCTTTTACTGATGGGTTTGAAAATATTTCACTTCGGAAGATTTTGCAAGAAGCTCTCTTTGTTCCAGAAACCATTTTTGTGGATGATTTATTAAGACAACTACGAAATACTCAAAACCAAATGGCAATTCTACTTGATGAATATGGTGGCGTTGCAGGCCTCGTCACACTTGAAGATCTTCTAGAAGAGATTGTTGGAGAAATAGATGATGAGACTGATAAAGCTGAACAATTTGTAAGAGAAATTGGCGAAAATACCTTTATTGTTCTTGGAACGATGACGCTTAATGAGTTCAATGATTATTTTGATACTGAGTTTGAAAGTGATGACGTTGATACTATTGCGGGCTTTTATTTAACAGGTGTTGGTTCTATTCCAACTCAAGAAGTTAAGGAAAATTTCGAGATAGATAGTAAAGATAAGCACGTTGAACTTATCAACGATAAAGTAAAAGATGGGCGTATAACAAAATTGAAAGTTATTTTTTCTGATATAGAACAGTATATTGAGGAAGACTAAGCAAAACTTAGTCTTTTTCATTTGGAAAATGCTATAATTAGAGTAGAAAAACGGTTACAAAGGAGATATCATGACAGAAATTGATTACGGACAAGTTACGGGTATGGTTCATTCAACTGAAAGTTTTGGATCTGTAGATGGACCGGGAATTCGTTTCGTCATATTTATGCAGGGCTGTAAATTGCGTTGTCAATATTGTCACAATCCTGATACGTGGGCGATGGAAACTAATACGTCTAAAGAACGAACAGTTGACGATGTCCTAGAAGAAGCTTTGCGCTATAAGCATTATTGGGGAGAAAATGGGGGGATTACTGTTTCTGGTGGTGAAGCCATGCTCCAAATAGACTTTGTCACAGCTTTATTTATCAAAGCTAAAGAATTGGGGATTCATTGTACTCTTGACACCTGTGGCTTCGCCTATCGTCCAACACCTGAGTACCATAAAATTTTAGACAAATTGTTGGCTGTTACTGATTTAATCTTGTTAGATCTCAAGGAAATTAATCCTGAACAACATTTATTTGTGACACGTCAACCCAATAAAAATATACTGGCTTTTGCTAGATATCTTTCTGATAAAGGCACTCCTGTCTGGATTCGTCATGTTTTGGTTCCAGGATTGACCGATATTGATGAGGATTTGGTAGAGCTTGGAAAATTTGTTGCCACTTTAAAAAATGTGGATAAATTTGAAATTCTGCCATATCATTCCTTAGGTGAATTCAAATGGCGCGAGTTAGGAATTCCCTACACGCTTGAAGGTGTTAAGCCACCAACAAAAGCACGTGTTCAGAATGCAAAAGACCTTATGCGTACGGAGAGCTATACAGAGTATTTAAATCGTGTACACGGATAAACTATTTTAAAAAAATCTTAACCGACTTAAATCAGTTAAGATTTTTTGGCTCTTGACAAGGATTCCCAACTTTGATATGCTTGGAACTACATTATAGTAGGGATAATAAAAAATGTATAAAATATTAAAGTATGATGATAATTCTGTCTACGTTACTCAAAATAATAAAATAACAAAATTAGAGCGGAATCTTTTTGATTTTGATATCAAATTAGGAGATAAAGTTGATATCTTAGAAGATGGGGAAATTGTAGTTATTTTACCTCATCAAGATGAAGCAGCATTGGGAATAGATGGGAAGAAATCTGTTAAATCAGGACTTTTACAAGGAATTTTAGATTTATTTCTAGAAACGCTATCTATTCATAATAATGACTTGGGAAAT
>CAZPYI010000086.1:0-10056 GCA_964590305.1 uncultured Streptococcus sp. | reverse complement strand
CCTTTTGTATTGAAGCGGCAATGATTGGCATGAATATTGCGCCTGGCTTTAATCGTGATTTCTCTTTTGAAGAGTGGGATTGGGTAGATAAAGATTTAATTCAAAAAGTTCGTGATACTGCAGACATGAAAGCTAATTATGATGTTGAGTTAGATATTTCTGGTTTTGATATTGATGGTCGTATGATTGAAATTGCAAAGAAAAATGCTGAAGAAGCAGGTCTTGGAGATGTTATCAAATTGAAACAAATGCGGCTTCAGGACTTTAAAACCGATAAAGTCAATGGTGTTATCATCTCAAACCCCCCATATGGCGAGCGATTGTTGGATGACAAAGCTGTAGACATTTTGTATAATGATATGGGTAAGGCCTTTGGACCGTTGAAAACATGGAGCAAATTTATTCTTACTAGTGATGAAAATTTTGAAAAAAAGTATGGATTGCTAGCAGATAAAAAACGTAAACTATACAATGGAACTTTGAAAGTAGATTTATACCAATTTTATGGTGAGCGTGTCAAACGTAAATAATGATTAGAGAGGTGAAAAGAGTTGACTGATGACAAAAAAGAACAGAATAATATAGACCCAAAAGCTGATGGACTTGATTTTAAAGTAGCACAAAATATGACAGTTGGTGAAGCTGTTCGAAAAGATTCTGAAATAAAAGCAGGTGTGACAGAAACAGATAGTGTCTTAGATAAGTACATCAAACAGCATAGAGATGAAGTTGTTTCACAAAAATTTGAAACAAAGCTCACTGATTTCGATAATCTAGACAATGAAGTGCTTGATGATTTTATTAAGAAGCAACGCAAGGAAATAGAAGAAACAGGACTTCTCAAAGATATAAATGATGTTAACCCTTCACTTGAAGAAAGATCAGAGAAAACAGCTGAGACTAGAAGTTTGACTAACCAAGATACTATCCGTATTTCAGGAAAAAAATCGAAAGATATTTTTGACAATCTTCCAAACGATGAAGTAACTACTAGTACCAAATTATCAACTGAAGTAGAATCAGAAGCATTAGTTGATGTATCCAATGGTGTGCCAGTTTATAAAAATAAGCGGGTAATAATTGGAGGTTTAGTAGCGCTTGTTGTAGTAATAATTGGAGTGGCTTATGGTTTAAACTATCTTAATCAGCAAGCAGATTCAAATGCCACCTCTTCATCAACTTCAAAAGAATCCTCAACGACAAGCTCTGAGCAGCAGGCTAAAGCTGACTCTGATACTTTTGATGAGTTATATGCTAGTTTTTTCACTGATGACAGCAATACTAAGCTTAAAAATAGTGAATTTGGAAAACTATCAAACCTTGAAGAGGCACTTAAAAAGCTTGATGGGACAGACTATTACACAGCGGCTAAGGAAAAGTATGATAGTTTGAGCAAGCGAATTTCTTCAATTAATGCTGTCAATGCTTTATTTGAATCTGATATTGTTTCAGATGGCAGTCAGGTGAGTGCGACAGTAAAATCTGATGCTGACTTTAATAGTCTATCAAGCACTGTATTGAATACTGGCAACGCCAATCTTGACACGCTTTTGCAATCTGCAATTTCTGATGGGAAAAATCAACTGGAAACTAGTATTACTACCACATCTCCAGCAAGTAGCGTGCCAGTTGTACAGACAGAACCAGAAACGACAACTGGAGCAGTTACGATTTATCCAGCATCCGGAGCAAGCAATTATGGAATCACGAATTATGACTCAACCATTCTTCAACGAAATTTGAGCCGCGTTCCATACAATGACTTAGCTATTGCTGACTCTGGGAACTCTGCTTGGACATTTACAGATGGGGTCCTTGAAAAGATTGTGGCAACATCAAATGCGCGTGGTTATTTTTCAGGGAATAATTACATTCTTGAAAAAGTTAATATTATTAATGGTAATGGGTATTATAATATGTTCAAGTCTGATGGAACCTATCTCTTCTCTATAAATTGTAAAACAGGATATTTTGTTGGAAATGCATCAGGAAATTCAGATGCTTTAGATTATTAATAAAAAAAATCTGGTGCCCATTAGGTCATCAGATTTTTTTATGAATTGCTATTACTAGACCACATGACGCTCAAAAGGATCATCAGAAATTCCGTCTTCGAGGATTAATTTTGACCACTCTTTAGCGGAAAAAAGGCTGTGATCTTTATAATTCCCACAAGACTCAATAGTTGTCCCAGGAACATCTTCCCAAGATGTGGCTGATGCAATTTCTTCTAGGCTTGACTTGATGACTTTTGCCAATTCTGTTGTGTCATGCTTCCCCCACATGATTAAGTGGAATCCAGTACGACAACCAAAAGGAGAACAATCTATCATACCAGAAATGCGCTCACGAATTAATTTGGCAAGCAAATGCTCAATCGTATGCAAACCTGCAGTTGGGATAGCATTTTCATTTGGTTGAACTAAACGAATGTCGAAATTTGTAATAATATCTCCACTCGGGCCAGATTCTTCTGAAATAAGGCGGACATAAGGGGCTTTAACAATAGTATGATCAAGTTCAAAACTCTCAACAACAACTTCTTTTTTAGGCATAAGAGACTCCTTTTAACTTTTATTATCCATAATCATAACATAAATTTTAATAATACGCTTTCTATTTTTAAATTGTGAAAATTGTGATTTTGTGATAAACTAAAAGGTGGTTTTCTATATGAAATCTAAAATAATAGTTGAGGTGAAAACATGTTAAATGTTGTGGTACTTATTGTTTTTGCACTCATTGGTTTGATAGGTGGTTATGCATCAATTTCAATCAGACTTAAGTCTGCTAAAGAAACTGCAGAACTCACTCTTTTAAATGCGGAACAGGATGCTGTGAATCTACGTGGACAAGCTGAATCAGAAGTTGAACACATCAGAAAAACAGCTGAGCGAGAAGGTAAAACTCAGAAACGAGAATTACTATTAGAAGCAAAGGAAGAGGCTAGAAAATATCGAGAAGAAGTTGAAAAAGAATTTAAGTCTGAAAAGCAAGAGATAAAACAAACGGAGGCACGTTTAACAGAACGAGCAGCTTCTCTTGACCGAAAAGATGAAAATTTGTCTAGCAAAGGAAAAGTGCTAGACAGTAAAGAACAAAGTTTAACCGATAAATCTAGGCATATTAATGAGCGCGAAGAACAAGTCAAACAGTTGGAAGAGCAAAAGCAAGCTGAACTTGAGCGTGTTGCGATGATGACGATAGCTGAAGCGCGTGAGGTTATCTTGACGGAAACGGAAAATAATCTTACCCAAGAAGTCGCTACGCGTATCAAAACTGCAGAACGTGAAATCAAAGATAAGTCTAATAAGACTGTTAAAAACATCTTGGCTCAAGCTATGCAACGCATGGCAGGTGAATATGTAACTGAACAGACTATTACTACTGTACAGTTGCCAGATGATAGCATGAAGGGAAGGATTATTGGTCGTGAGGGTCGTAATATTCGAACCTTAGAAAGTCTTACCGGAATAGATATTATCATTGATGACACACCAGAGGTAGTCGTTCTTTCAGGATTTGATCCTATACGTCGTGAAATTGCTCGTATGACACTTGAATCTTTAATTCAAGATGGTCGCATACATCCAGCCAGAATTGAAGAGCTTGTTGAAAAAAATCGACTTGAAATGGATAATCGTATCCGTGAATACGGTGAGGCTGCTGCATTTGAAATTGGGGCGCCAAATCTACACCCAGATTTGATTAAAATAATGGGACGTTTGCAATTCCGGACTTCTTATGGTCAAAATGTTCTCAGACACTCAGTTGAAGTGGGGAAATTAGCAGGTATTTTAGCTGGAGAACTTGGTGAGAATGTTGCTCTTGCCCGTCGTGCAGGCTTCCTTCATGATATGGGGAAAGCTATTGACCGCGAAGTGGAAGGAAGTCACGTTGAAATCGGGACTGAATTTGCTCGCAAATATAAAGAGCATCCTGTTGTTGTAAATACTATCGCCAGTCACCATGGAGATGTAGAACCAGAAAGTGTTATTGCTGTACTTGTTGCTGCAGCTGACGCCCTTAGCTCGGCTCGTCCAGGTGCTCGTAATGAATCAATGGAAAATTATATTAAGCGTCTCCGTGATTTGGAGGAACTTGCTAAAGGTTTTGAAGGTGTTCAAAATAGCTTTGCACTACAAGCAGGGCGTGAGATTCGCATCATGGTCCAACCTGAAAAAATATCAGATGATCAAGTAACTATTCTTGCTCATAAGGTCCGTGAGAAGATTGAAAGTAATTTGGAATATCCAGGAAATATCAAAGTAACAGTAATTCGTGAGTTACGTGCTATTGATTATGCTAAATAAGAAAAGGTAATATTTAGTACTTATAACATTATAAAAGGTCGCAAACTGAATAGTTGCTTCCTTTTTTATGTAGTTTAAATCTTAATAAATGATATGGTTTATCTAATGGTGAGACAATAGTAAGTCATATTATATTTTCTTGAAATATGTTTATGATTTTGTTAAACTAAAGAGAATAACTTTGTTTGTTACGAGTAACATGCTCGTAACATTAATTATTAAGGAGAGTGTCATGCCCGAACGTGGTTTGTTAATCGTTTTTTCTGGCCCATCAGGAGTTGGTAAGGGAACGGTTAGAAAAGAAATCTTTGCAACACCTAACCATAGATTTAAATACTCTGTTTCTATGACAACACGGTCACAGCGTCCAGCAGAAGTTGATGGCGTTGATTATTTTTTCCGTACACGTGAGCAATTTGAAGACCTCATCAAGAAAGGTCAGATGTTAGAGTATGCAGAATATGTTGGGAATTACTATGGCACACCACTAACATATGTTAACGAAACTCTTGATAAAGGGATTGATGTTTTTCTTGAAATCGAGGTACAAGGAGCACTTCAAGTAAAATCAAAGGTTCCGGATGGCGTTTTTATTTTCCTGACACCGCCAGATTTAGGAGAATTAAAAGAACGTTTAGTCGGAAGAGGCACAGATAGTCAAGAAGTGATTGCACAACGTATTGAAAAAGCAAAAGAGGAAATTGCTTTGATGCGAGAATATGATTATGCAGTTGTAAATGATAAAGTTCCTTTAGCTGCTGAGCGTGTTAAAGGGATTATCGAAGCAGAACATTTCCGAGTGGAACGTGTTATCGGTCGCTATAATGACATGCTAAAAAATATATAGTAATTATTGTTAGAAAAGAGAAAAAGCACATGATGTTAAAACCTTCAATTGATACTTTGTTAGACAAAGTACCGTCAAAATATTCCTTATGCATCCTTCAAGCAAAGCGAGCTCATGAACTTGAGGCAGGAGCAAAGCCAACTCAAGAATTCAAGTCTGTAAAACCAACTCTTCAAGCTCTTGAAGAAATAGAATCTGGGAATGTTGTTATTCATCCAGATCCTATAGCTAAACGTGCATCTGTCCGCGCTAGAATTGAAGCAGAACGTTTGGAAAAAGAAGAAGAAGAACGTAAAATCAAAGAACGAATTGCCAAAGAAAAAGAAGAAGGAGAAAAAATCTAGGGTTATTAATCTTAGGTTTTTCCTATTTTGCACCATGTTTTTAAATGAAAGGGAGAAGAATGGAAAAAATTGCTCAAGTTATTGTAGATATACCATTGATGCAGACAGACAAGCCTTTTTCATATCGCATCCCAAAAGAATTAGAAAAACAAGTTGTTTTGGGATCAAGAGTTCATGTGCCTTTTGGTAGAGGCAACCGGCTACTACAAGGTTTTGTTGTCGGTTTTTCATCAAATTTTGCTAATAATTTAAAAGACATTGTTGAGGTTCTCGACTTTGAACCGGTATTAAATAGTGAACAACTTGGACTAGCAGATCATATGCGTCATAGTGTCTTTTCTTATAAAATTTCGATTTTAAAAGCTATGGTCCCAAGTCTTCTTAATTCTCAATATGATAAGTTGCTGAGGCCTAGTGAAAAGATTTTAAAAGAAGAAAAAGAATTTATTTTTGGGGACAGTGAAAGTGCTCTTTTTTCAGAACTTACCAAGCAACAGCAAATCCAGATTAGTAGTCTTATACAGTCGAAAAAGATTGGAATAGATTATTTAGCTAGAGATAAAAAAACGATAAAGACACAAAAATATTACCATGTGAATCTCGGAGAACTAGCTAAAACTGATATTTCAACACGTGCTAAAAAACGTCAAGCTTTAAAAGAATTTTTTTTGAAACACCCAGAAGATGGAAAGTTAGCTGATTTATATCAATTATTTTCTCGAGAAGTTGTTAAATTTTTCCTTAATTTAGGCGTCTTAACTATTAATGAAAGAGAAAAAAAGCGTAGTGATGACTATTTTGATGCTGTTGAACAAACTGAATTTCTTGACTTGAATCGTGAACAAGAAGATATTGTTGAAGAGATTACGCAAAAAATAGGGCAAGAAAGTAGTCCCTTCTTACTAGAGGGTATTACGGGATCTGGTAAGACAGAAGTCTATCTTCATATTATTGATAAAGTTTTAAATCTTGGTAAGACTGCAATTGTTTTAGTACCTGAGATCTCTTTAACACCTCAGATGACAAATCGCTTTATTTCTCGTTTTGGACGTCAAGTAGCCATTATGCATTCGGGGTTATCTAATGGTGAGAAATTTGATGAGTGGCGAAAGATTCAATCTGGTCAGGCGCGTGTTGTTGTAGGTGCTCGCTCAGCTATTTTTTCACCTCTTGAAAATATTGGAGCTATAATAATTGATGAAGAGCATGAGGCAAGTTACAAGCAGGAGTCTAATCCTCGATACCATGCTCGTGATGTTGCTATCCTTCGAGCAAAGCATCATAAAGCAGTCTTACTGTTGGGTTCGGCAACTCCAAGCATTGAAAGTAGAGCTCGCGCAAGTCGTCAAGTTTACAAATTATTACAATTAACTCAGCGTGCCAATCCTAAGGCAAAAATGCCTAAGATAGAAATTCTTGATTTTAGAGACTACGTTGGTAAGCAGGAATTAAGTAATTATACCCCTTACCTTCTAGATAAGATTCAAGATCGGTTAGATAAGCAAGAGCAAGTTGTGTTAATGCTTAATCGTAGAGGCTACTCAAGTTTTATTATGTGTCGAGATTGTGGCTATGTGGATACCTGTCCAAACTGTGATATTTCTTTGACATTGCATATGGATACAAAAACTATGAATTGTCATTATTGTGGTTTTGATAAATCAATCCCACGTACCTGTCCAAACTGTGATAGTCCAAGCATTAGATATTACGGAACAGGAACACAAAAAGCCTATGATGAATTGTCAGAAGCTTTTCCCCAGGCTAAGATATTGCGTATGGATGTCGACACAACACGCCGGAAAGGTGCACATGCAACGATATTAGAAGCGTTCGGCAACCAAGAAGCAGATATTTTGCTAGGAACACAGATGATTGCTAAAGGTCTGGATTTTCCCAATGTTACTTTAGTTGGAGTGCTCAATGCCGATACGTCATTGAATTTACCCGATTTTAGAGCTTCGGAGCGAACTTTTCAGTTGTTAACTCAAGTAGCAGGTCGAGCAGGTCGGGCGGAGAAAAATGGTGAAGTCCTTATCCAAACTTATAATCCAAGTCATTATGCCATTCAATTAGCTCAAAAACAAGATTATGAAGCATTTTATACCTATGAAATGGGAATTCGCAGGCAATTAGGTTATCCGCCCTACTTTTTTACAGTTGGTTTGACTTTATCTCATTCAGATGAGCAAGAGGTTATTCGTAAATCGTTTGAGGTCTTAGAGATTTTACAGCAACATCTCAGCGACAAGGTGAAAATTTTAGGACCGACCCCTAAGCCAATTGCAAGAACTCATAACCTTTATCATTATCAAATCATAGTCAAATACCGATTTGAGGAGCATTTGGAAGAAACTCTTAACCAGATTTTAGACATTACGCAAATATCAGAAAATAAAAATTTACGATTGGTTATTGATTATGAACCTCAGAGTTTTATGTGAGATGGAGCTATGCTATAATGAAAGAACTAGGCAGACCGGGGATATTATATTGGTAAGCGAACCAATCTATGCAATGTTCAATATGATGAAAGACATTTAACAAGAAGCGAAAGAAGGTAGAATGACAAAATTAATTTTTATGGGAACTCCAGAATTCTCAGCAACTGTTTTAAAAGGATTATTATCAGATAGCCGCTATACGATTTTGGCAGTGGTCACGCAACCTGACAGAGCGGTAGGTCGTAAAAAAGAAAAAAAAATGACTCCCGTCAAGCAAGTAGCTTTGGAGCAGGGGTTGCCGGTTTATCAGCCGGAAAAACTTTCAGGTTCAAAAGAAATGTCAGAATTGATGACTCTCGGCGCAGATGGCATAGTCACAGCTGCCTTTGGGCAGTTTTTACCCATGAAGCTTATAAACTCGTTGGATTTTGCAATTAATGTGCATGCTTCTTTGCTGCCGAAATATCGTGGTGGTGCCCCTATTCACTATGCAATCATCAATGGAGATAAAGAAGCGGGTGTAACCATTATGGAAATGGTTCAAAAAATGGATGCAGGAGATATGGTCGCCAGTGCTTCAACTCCTATCATGGATGAAGACAATGTTGGAACTATGTTTGAAAAGCTAGCCATTATTGGTCGAGATCTGCTTTTGCAAACATTACCAGACTACATTTCTGGGGACTTAAAACCTGTTTCTCAAGATGAAAGTCAAGCAACTTTCTCACCCAATATTAATTCAGAAGAAGAGCGTATTGACTGGAGTAAGTCTGCACGAGAAGTATTCAATCAAATAAGAGGAATGTCTCCTTGGCCAGTTGCATACACTCTCTTAGAAGGGAAACGCTTTAAAATTTATGAAGTAGAACTTTCTGAAGGACAAGGACAACCTGGACAAATCATTAATAAAACCAAAAAGACTTTAGTTGTGGCCACAGGAAATGGAGCTGTCTCTTTAAAAAAAGTTCAACCTGCTGGAAAACCAGCAATGCAGATTTCTGATTTCTTGAATGGTATTGGACGTACACTTGAGGTAGGTGATAAATTTGGCAAATAATTGGAAAAAATCTGCGCGTGGCGTTGCTTTGCTTGTTCTAGAGGATATCTTAGATGAAAAAGCTTATTCTAATATTGCACTTTCACGTTACTTAAAGAGTTCTGACTTGTCGGACAAGGATAAAGGGTTAGTTACTGAAATTGTTTACGGAACAATTGCACGGAAAATAACTCTTGAGTGGTACCTAGCTCATTTTGTTAAAGATAGAGACAAACTTGAAAACTGGGTCTATTATCTCTTGATGATGAGTCTGTATCAGTTTTTATATCTAGATAAAAACCCTACTTACGCAGTGGTTAATGCTGCTGTTGAGATTGCTAAAAATCGTGGCAATAAAAGAGGTGCGGAGAAGTTCATCAATGCCCTTTTGCGAAGAATTACACAAGAAAAGCTACCTGATATCAGTACGATTAAACGAAAAAACAAACGCTATTCCGTCTCTTATTCTTTACCAGTCTGGCTGGTCAATAAGCTTATTGATTATTATGGTCAAGGGCGTGCACAAGCTATAATGGAAAGTCTTTTTGTTAGGAATAAGGCCAGTATTCGTGTAGTGAATTCTGACATGTTCAATGAGATAAGTGAAGTTACTGAATCACAGATTTCAGAGCTATCACCTGTTGGTTTAGTAAAGTTATCTGGAAATTTTGCAGCAACAAATTATTTTGTGAATGGAGACATTGCAATCCAAGATGAGTCCAGTCAACTAGTTGCACCTACTATGGCTATTCAGGGAGATGAACAAATTTTGGATGCATGCAGCGCACCTGGTGGAAAAACAGTTCACATAGCCTCATATCTGACGACAGGACACATTACTGCTCTAGATTTATATGATCATAAATTAGATCTTGTAACCAGCAATGCGGAACGCTTGCATGTTGGTGAAAAAATTACTGTACAAAAAATGGATGCCAGCCAAGCTCATCAAAACTTTGGACCAAACAGTTTTGATAAAATATTAGTTGATGCCCCGTGTTCTGGAATAGGACTCATTCGTAGAAAACCTGACATTAAATACAATAAGGATAATCAAGATTTGGCTGATTTA
>CAZPYI010000085.1:0-10069 GCA_964590305.1 uncultured Streptococcus sp. | reverse complement strand
AAAAGAAGTCATTCAGAAATTGTTGTAAGAAGTTTACTTAAGTCAGGCAGGCTTTAAAATTAGACCTCATAATCAATGAGGAAACAGAGGAAACAAAAAAAAAGAGATTGATAACAATCTCTAATCTCTTTAAACTATTATTCTACGCTGTTGTCACTTAAGTAACATTTTATCGTTTAACATATTTCAAGCCCAAGTTAGCCACCCAGCAGAAATTCTCTAGGCGATTTGTAGTTTAGTATTCTCTTTGGATAATTGTTAATCTAATTTTCAATAAAAGCAACCTGTTTAGGAGACGTTTCTCTAGTACCTTTGGGCAAGCAACGCCGAATCAGTCGATTGTGGTTCTCATTTGTTCCCCTCTCCCTAGACGCGTAGTAGATGTCTTTATAGTTGAAAATTTCAGCTAGGTGAGAAAGTTCAAGCCATTATCAGTTGTTAGTGATTTATTATCAAACTGTTTCAATACTTTATAAAGTGCTCGATTAACTGGTTGTGCTGAGTTATGAGAGATTAACCGAATAATCTGAGAGCGACTCCGCCTATCTGTTAGGGTCAGTAGACACTGATTTTTAGCTCGCGTAAGAATGCCGGTATCAATTTCGTAATGTCCATTTTCTAAACGTTGGTTAATGCTGTTTGGACGCTCTTCAATGGACTTTCCAGCTGGTTTAAAGTTAGGACTTGCTTGTTTCTTCTCTGCTTTCTTTTTCGAGGATAGAGCATAGCAGACTTATCGATTCCTAGGTGTCCATGATGAAATCCAATAATAAATCGTTGAAACAGCGGCATCAATGCCTTTCCATACCGTTGTTATCATAAACCAATTGTGCATAATCAGCTTGATAGACAGTCTCAAACTTTCTTTTACGACTTTGTTGTCTAACCAAGCCTCGTTTGATTTCAGTATTTATAGTCTGTGGTACCTTACCTAGGAGCTTAGCTGTTCCTTGGTTAGATTTATCATCGTCTTCCACTATTCAATTAAATGACGTTCAGCTATTGTCAAATGTTTTCCTTTTGAGTTATAATATTCTTACATCTCAAAGTGTTCCTTTTCTTGTTGTGTGATGACTACAAGTATACCTCTTTGAGGTGTTTTTGCATACTCTTTAGTGGCTAAGATGTTTTAGAACTTCATCTATATTCGATATTTCAAAAAAACAAACTTTCTTCCCTGGAAATATTTCTTCAAAATTTTTACGTGCTGGATCAGATTTGTCTTTTTCGTCTTTTTCGTCTTTTTCGCCTTTTTCGTTTTTTGGTTCATGAACTGAGACGAACCAATCTGCGTTTTTGAATTTCTTATCTAGAGCAAGCATATATTCCCAATCAACTTTCCCAAAAGAATGACCAATAACGATAATTTCTTTTATATCTAAATTTGAGACATACTCACTAAGTATATCAACTTCAGGTTCTTTAATCCAATCTTCTTTTGAAGCGTTGTATTGTTCTACATACTCTGAGTAATCTACAGCATTTGGGTTTGGATGACTTGAATAATCATGATGGGTTTCTGGGGACATTGTAAATTGTCTCTCTTCTTCCGAAAGAACATTCCACTCTTCAACTTTTTGTTGGTAATCTTCAGCTTCATGATCGTCTTCAATATATTTTTCCGGAGATAGATGGGTCATATTCTCATTAATATTTCCAAAAATTAATTGACCTGTGCCACCAAGTTCACCATGAATATACAGAATGTTTTCATGGTCAATATTATAAACAGATTCTAAGGTATGAGTATAATTGAAAGTTATAAAATTAAATTTATTCTGTATATATTTCTCTAGGAATATGTTTCTAACGGTATCTTTTTGTTCTTCAGTAGATAGCATTCTTTCTAAATTATCTATGAATTTTGAGTGTAGTTCTTCAACACGAAACTTTGAATAGCTATTATACAAATATTCTGAAATTTCGTTTTCTCTAGCGTAATCAGCATTTTCCGTTTGTATAAGAACATCTCCTAGAAGTGGATTCCCCCCAGATTCCATGTCTAAACCCAATTGATAAGCATCATTAACTACTTGTTTAAATTCAGTTTCAAAATAACTATCATCTGTTCCAACGTTTTCTTCAAAATTGTTCCACAAACAGGTTTCGCCGATAAATATTTGTTTGTTGATTTGTTGATAAATATGTTTATCGTTTTTTTTGACGTAGTTTTTCAAGTCTATATAGCTTGTTTTTAGGTTATGTGCTAGGTCAAAACCATTACCAATGATAAATAATTTAGTCATAAGTACCTCTTCATTTTTTTTTGGGGGGGAAATTAGCAAAACATATTCTTAACTTTTCTGCAGTATTCATTATACTATATTCAATCTTCAAAATGTTATAAGGATTTATTGTTATATTTCCCTTTAAGGAGATGTTGCTATTTGGATTACAACTCGTTCTTTATGATTTATAAGTATAATTTATCGTAACATCACTATAGTTTGTTTTAGATTTAAAATAAAGTTATGGAAAAAAATATCGTATTAATTGCTGAGAAAAAGACACAATCGGAAAAGGATAAAAACAGTTTTAAAGAATCAAGTGTAATCAATCCTCGTTTGATTTCAGTATTTATAGTCTGTGGTGCCTTACCCAAGAGGCTTGCTATTTCACTGTTAAATTTATCATCGTCTTTCCACTGTTCAATTAAACGACGTTCAGCTATTGTCAAATGTTTTCCTTTTGAGGTATTTTTGCATATTCTTTAGTGGCTAAGACATTTAGAACTTTCAAAATTTTGTAGCTTATTCAAACATACCATTTATTCGTCCGAACTTGACCACTTTTCTGCTATCTCAGAACAAATCTGATGTGTCAGTAAGATATTTTCCCGCCTTAGTTGTGAGACATCTCCAGTTTTGACAGCCTCAATGAAACCAAAGACCATTGCTTCAAAACCGCGTTTAAAGAGCGTTGTCTCCCATGAACCAAATGAGTAATTTTCAACAAAGCCATTTTTCTTACGCTCTAAGTCCACCAAATCATGTAAAACTAGTGTCTCTTTATTTGAACTAACTTCATAAACTTCGCTGTTCGCACCAGCATGAAAAATCCATAGTCAGTTGAGCCACACTATTTTGAGTATGCAATGTTGCCACTACGTATTCGATAATGTCATCCGAACTCTGAATGTAACTCTCAACTTTTGTGATTTTCTCATCTAAGAGATATACTGCCGTGTCAAGCAGATGTGAAAACATATCATAAATGCCAAACTTGACAGGTTCACTAAAATCAGCAGTATTTTTTTGAAGGCGTAGTATCCTTTTCCCACTAACTTGTTTCAAATTCTGTAACATGGGAACAAATCGTCTGTTAAATCCAACCATAAAAATAAGATTTTTTTCGTTGGCAAGCTCTTCTAACTCTGTCACTTCTTTCAAATTTTGGCTAACCGGTTTGTCCACAAAAACATGAATTCCTTGTGATAGACATGCCTTAGCAAGTTCAAAATGACTGTTAGTTGCCGAGTGAATCATGCAAGCAGATAAATCACTTTCAAGCATTTCTTCAAAATTTGAAACAAAATCATTAAAACCATAATTTTCAGAAAGTAAGTGCATGGTATCTGTTCGATTTGGACGAACTAAAAAGACAAAGTCAGCCAGTTGACGACTTGCTGCATATGTTGGTAAATAAGCTTTTTTAGCAATATTTCCAACTCCAACTACTCCAATTTTCATCTTGTCCCCTTTGCTTATTGCATCACAGTTTATCTAATGAGTACTTACATGATAACAGTGATTGACCCCTCTTTTCACAAATTACTAAGAATCATTTTGAAATTGAGCTATTAATATGTAAGCTTGCACTGATCATTTTTGAAAAATTATTTTTGAGCTTGAGCAACTTTATCCGCTTCATTTTTAGCCAAGGCAAAATTTCCTAAAGTCGCTGAACCATTTTCTGAAACTCCAGGAGTTACAATATAATTTTCAACATCAGGAACTGGTAGATAGCCATTTAGCAAAGAGGTGAATTTGTCATGGACACGTTTCACCATATGCGCTTGCGCCATAACCCCACCACCAAAGACAATAACCTGTGGACGATAGAGCATTGTTGCTTGTACAGCAGCTTGGGCAATATAGTAAGCTTGAATATCCCAAACTTCGGAATTTTGCTCAATTTTCTCACCACGAATTCCAGTTCGTGCTTCTAGACTTGGACCAGCTGCCATCCCCTCCAAGCAACCTTTGTGGAATGGACAAACACCATTAAATCCTTTTTCCAAATCATAGGGATGTTGAGCCACATAGGTGTGCCCAGCTTCTGTATGACCAGCACCACCGACAAATTCGCCACGTTGGATAGCACCACCGCCTATACCTGTGCCGATAGTGTAATAAACCAAACTATCAACACCTTTCCTAACAAGCATCTCCCCATAAGCCGAACTATTAACATCAGTTGTAAAATAAAAGGGTACTTTAAAGTGTTTTGAAACAAGTCCTAGTAAATCAATATCAGCCCAACCAGGCTTTGGAGTTGACGTAATGTAACCATAGGTTTGCGAATTCTCATCAATATCAATAGGACCAAAAGAACCAATTGCTATACCCAATAAATCGCTTTCAAACTTTTTAAAAAAAGAAACCGTTTTTTCGATTGTTTCATAAGGTGTATTTGTAGGAAATTGAACTTTTTCAATGATATTGAAATTTTCATCACCAACAGCACAAACAAACTTGGTCCCACCTGCTTCTACACTGCCATACAATTTAGTCATACTCATCTCCTGTTTTAATTAATCTTCTTTCCCATTATTATAAAAAATTACTATCAATAGAGCAAGGGAATTTTTAAAAAATGATACAAGAAATGAATCGTTTTCAATAAAAGTATTTATTCCTTTTTAGAAAAGTACTTGTGTCACCTTCTTCTGATAAAAAGAAATGAAGAAAGACAAACAACAAGCGTTATTTGTCCTCATTTTTCAATTTTTTATCATTTTACTTCTATCAATTTATCGCCGACATTTATATGACCTTCAACTACTGGAATAATTTCTGAATAACTTGCAGTATTCGTCATGATAATCATAGTGGTGTCATCAAGATTGGCTTTTGCAATTTCCTTACTATCAAAAGTTCCCAAAATATCGCCCTGTTTAACTTTTTGATTAGCTTTGACAGTCTTAGTAAATCCTTTGCCATCCATTGACACCGTATCAATACCTATATGCATGAGGATTTCAGCACCTTTATCGGATTTAAGACCATAAGCATGTCCTGTTTCAAAGGCAATTTGAACTGTTCCATTAACTGGAGAATAAATCGTATTACTATCAGGTTTCACAGCAAGTCCTTTACCCATTGTCTCTGACGCAAAGACAGGATCATTAACTGATGTCAAGGGAACAATCTCGCCTGAAAGTGGGCTCCATACGATTTCATCAGATACATTTTCATTTACTGAATCAGTTAGAGGATCTGCTTCCTCAAGAAGTTCTTCTGTTCTATCTTCTTCAGAAACTTCATCTTCATATCCAAACATGTAAGTCAGTACAAAAGCAAGAGCTGTCGTAGCAATGACCATGATAAGGTATTTTAGGACTTGACCATCCAGATAAAGGAGAGTCCCCGGAATAATTGTAATGCCAAATCCAGTACCAGCAAGATTAAAGATTGACGCTAGCCAACCACCTGCAGCACCAGTAATGAGACCTATAATGAAAGGTTTTCCATATCGTAAGTTTACTCCGAATATAGCTGGTTCAGTAATCCCAAGGCCTGCAGAGAGTGCTGCTGGATAGGCAAGAGCTTTTAGTTTAGCAGATTTTGTTTTTACAGCAACCGCTAGAGTTGCCCCAGCCTGTGCTGTCATCGCAGCAGTAATAATGGCATTGAATGGATCCCTCCCATCAGCCGCAATGAGTTGAGATTCCAGGAGATTGAAAATATGGTGAACCCCAGTGACTACGATAACCTGGTGCAGACCACCGATAATAAGACCTGAAAGTCCAAATGGTAAGTTTAAGAGAAACTCTGTCCCTGCAAGAACGTAATCTTCTACAGTGTGGAAAATCGGTCCGATAACAAAGAGAGCAAGAATTGACATAACTAGGAAAGTTAGAAATGGCACCACTAGAAGATCAAGAACATCTGGTATTTTTTTATGTAACCATTTTTCTAGCTTAGCACCAAGCAAACCGACAAAGAAAGCTGGTAAAACTGAATTTTGATAACCAACTACTGGAATAAATCCGAAGAACATGAGTGGCTCAGACGCATTAGATGCCACATCCCAAGCATTTGGAAGTGTTGTATTAACCATCATCAAACCAAGAACTAGACCAACAATTGGACTACCACCAAAAACATTAAAAGCTGACCAACAAATCAGTGCAGGGAAAAATGCAAAAGCTGTATCCGTTAAAACTACAGTATAAGTATAAAAGTCTGATGAAGAGAAAGCTTCTGATGTTGTTCCAAAGAGACTCAAAATCGTATCATTATTGATAGCACCACGGATACCCATGAAAAGACCTGTTGCAACAATTGCTGGGAGAAGTGGAACAAAAACGTCTCCAAACGAACGAATCGCACGTTGAAACCAATTTCCTTGATTGGCAGCTTCTGCCTTCTGTTCATCTTTTGAAGCTGTTGGTAGGCCCAGTTTAACAACTTCATCATACATTTTATTGACCAGCCCAGTGCCAAAAATGATTTGGTATTGACCTGAATTAAAAAAGGCCCCTTGAACTTTTTCAAGATTTTCAATCTCATTTTTGTCAATCTTTCCCTCATCAACAACCATAACACGAAGGCGAGTTGCGCAGTGTGCCACACTACGAACATTATCACGACCACCTAATGCAGTGATAATTTCCTTTGCAATTTGTGCATTGTCCATTTTCAAAACTCCTTTAAAAAATTTATTTCAGTACCGCTTTTTGGAAGCGTTTCACTTGATTACAACTCAATTTTAGCATGTTTTTAAAATATGTCAAGCGTTTGACATATTTTAATTTATTATTTGTTAAATAGTTGATTTTTAAACAGAAAACGTTTACTATATAACTATAGTAAACTTAAAAAAGGAGAAGAAAATGACCTTACCTTTGGACATTCGATACCGTGCTTATGCTGATTGGACTGAATCTGAAATTCAAAAAATTAATGAAAATGTTAAAAGTTCACCTTGGCACCCTTCGTATCACATTGAAGCGAAGACTGGACTCCTAAACGACCCTAATGGTTTTTCTTTCTTCAACGGAAAATACACACTCTTTTATCAAAATTGGCCATTTGGTGCCGCACATGGTTTGAAATCTTGGGTTCATATGGAAAGTAGTGACCTTGTTCATTTTTCAGAAACCGGGACTGTTTTATATCCTGACACGCCAAACGAAAGCCACGGAGCCTATTCTGGTAGCGCCTATGAGGTAAATAATAAACTCTTTTTACTCTACACTGGAAATGCGCGTGATGAAAACTTTGTTCGCCATCCAAAGCAAATTGGTGCTTGGATGGACAAAGACGGTAATATCAGTAAAATAGAAGAAAACCTCATCCAACAACCTGTGGATGTTACCGATCATTTCCGTGACCCACAAATCTTCAATTATATGGGACAATTTTATGCAATCATTGGAACACAGACCCTTGATAAAAAAGGAACCATCACACTATACAAGTCTTCTGACAATGATATAAAACGATGGGAATCTCTTGGAAAACTCAATTTCGGTGCAAAAGAATCCGAATATATGATTGAATGTCCCAATCTAGTCTTCGTTGATGGCAAACCTGTTCTCCTCTATTGTCCCCAAGGGCTTGATAAAAAAGAATGTACCTATGAAAATATTTACCCCAATACATATGTTATCTGTCAATCGTTTGATATAAATAATAAAAAGTTAAAAGAACCCTCTCCAATCCAAAACCTTGATTACGGATTTGAAGCTTACGCCACGCAAGGATTCAACACGCCTGATGGTCGTGCTCTCACTGTCAGCTGGATTGGACTGCCCGATATTGATTACCCAACTGACCAGTACGACTACCAAGGTGCTTTAAGTTTAGTTAAAGAATTGTCACTAAAAAACGGAAAACTCTATCAGTACCCCGTCGATACTATCACTAACTTACGTACCAAATCTAAAGAATTTACTAGTCTTTCCAACAGTTCCAATTGTTATGAATTAGAACTGACTTTCCCAGCCAATGAGAAAACAGAAATTATCCTCTTTTCTGATGACGAGGGAAAAGGGTTAATATTTACAGTTGACACTATAGAAGGAAGTGTCATACTTGACCGCAGAGATGCAGGTATACAGTACGCCACTGAGTTTGGTACAAGCCGTAGCTGTACTATTGATAAAGCGGAAACCACAGCTAATATTTTTGTTGATAATTCTATCGTAGAAATCTTTATCAATAAAGGTGAAAAAGTTTTCACCAGTCGGGTTTTTCCTGACCACCATGAAAGTGGCATTCAAATCATCTTAGGCAATCCTAGTGGAACATTTTTTGAGTTGGAGCATTAATATGGTCGCAAAATTAACTGATGTCGCAGAGCTTGCAGGAGTAAGCCCAACAACTGTTTCCCGAGTTATCAATAAAAAAGGTTATCTCTCTCAAAAGACTATTGATAATGTTCAGCAAGCCATGAAGAGTCTTGGATACAAACCAAATAATTTAGCAAGAAGTCTTCAAGGTAAATCCGCGAAACTTATCGGATTGATTTTTCCAAATATCAGCAATATCTTTTACGCTGAACTCATTGAACATCTTGAAATTGAGTTATTTAAGCAGGGCTACAAAGTTATTATTTGTAATAGCCAAAATGACCCTGCAAAAGAAAAGGAATACCTTGAAATGCTTGAAGCCAATCAGGTCGATGGCATTATCTCTTCAAGCCACAATCTAGGAATTGATGATTATGAACATGTGGGAGCACCGATTATTGCATTTGATAGAAATCTCGCTCCAAATGTTCCCATCATCTCGTCAGATAATTTTGAAGGGGGAAAATTAGCAGCTCGAACCTTGCAAAAAAATGGTTGCCAACATATTATAATGATTACAGGGAATGATAACACTAATTCTCCTACAGGTTTACGTGCACTTGGTTTTTCATTTCAAATTCCTAATGCAAAAGTCTTCAATGTCTCTAATACTTTATCCACAATTCGCCGTGAAATGGAGATTAAATCAATTCTTTCAAAGAATCGTCCTGATGGCGTCTTTGTCTCGGACGATTTAACAGCCATTTTAACCATGAAGATTGCTCAACAACTTGAGTTAGATATCCCAAATGATTTGAAAGTTATTGGTTATGATGGCACCACATTTGTCGAGAAGTATTTTTCTCAATTGACAACTATCAAACAGCCTATTCATGATATTTCCAGTCTAATCGTAGATGTTTTACTCAAAAAAATCAAAGGCGAAAAAACAAGCAAGGATTATATTCTGCCAATATCATTATTACCAGGAGATAGCATTTAAGACTTTATCATAAAAGCTAATTAGCTTTTATGATATATAAATGTTTCAGAATTCTCATACTTATCCTCTATATACCATACAGTAAAATAAAAAACCTTTGAACAGAAAAAAACTCTGTTCAAAGGTTTTTTATTCAGTTTCTGTTACAAATTGACTAAGTAGTCCATTCACAAATTTTGCAGACGTTGGATCTGAATATTTTTTGGCAATCTCAATGATTTCATTCATAGCCACACGGCTAGGCGTATCATCAAAATATTTAATTTCATAAAGTCCTAAACGTAACAAAGATTTATCTACTATTGTCAAACGTTCCAAAGACCAACTAGACTTTAAGTGTTCTTCAATTTGCTTGTCAAGTTTATCACGCTCATCAATAACTCCTTTAACAAGAGTCAGAAGAAAAGCTGGCACTTCAAATGTATCTTCTTCAATGATTTTATCATAGGTATAGGCAAATTCTGTTGCAGCTATAAATTCTCCACCAAATTCCAAACTGAAAAGAGTTTGAAATGCACGTTCTCTAAGATCACGCCTTGAATCAGCAAAAATATTAGTCATCCAGGAAATCCTCATCAAAAAGCGACTTCATATCAGCTTTTGGTGTT
>CAZPYI010000084.1:0-10180 GCA_964590305.1 uncultured Streptococcus sp. | reverse complement strand
ATCCTAAAACTTTTCTTTTTCATAATCTCAAAGGTAGGCATCGAACTTATAGTCCGATGCCTACCTTTTTTTGATTGTCAGAAGATTACTAGAAAATACAACAATTTTAATTTGTGACAGGCTTAAGAAAATCAACGATTTATGTTATACTGTCAAGAAGTTAGGTTTGAGGAGTTTTAAAAATGCAAATATTTTTCCATAGTATATCTGGTGTTTTAATCATATTGGTTATGATAATGCTTGGATATGCTTTGACCATAAAAGGGTGGATTGGTAAAAGTTCATCAGCTCTAATCGCTAAATTAGTTACTCAAGTAGCTCTCCCCTGCTATATGATTGACACAATAGTTCAACGTTTCTCTGCTAAAGAATTAGTTGAACTGATTCCTCAGATGCGTTTCCCAGCTTTCTCTATGGTAGCTTTGTTAGGGATAGCTGTGGCAGTAGCTCAGATTTTTTCAGTTGACAAGAAGCATCGTGGTCTCTTTATTTCCATGTTCTTCAATTCAAATACTGTTTTTGTAGGACTTCCAATCAATCAAGCGCTGTTTGGTGACAAGAGTATCCCTTATGTCTTGGTTTATTATATGTGTAACACGACGTTTTTTTGGACAATTGGAACTTATTTGATTCAAAAGGATGGAAAAAGCCATGTTATTTTTGACTGGCGTGATAGTTTAAGGAAGATTTTTTCACCACCGCTTTTAGGATTTCTCTTGGGAATTGTACTGGTAATAAGTGGTGTTCATTTACCCGACTTTTTCATGAAGGATTTGGAATATATCGGAAATCTGACTGTTCCTTTGTCCATGCTGTTTATAGGTTTTTCTTTGGCACATGCAGGTTTCGGTCAGTTTAGTTTATCCAAAGATCACTTATTGATTATGCTAGGACGTTTTGCTATAGCGCCGCTTTTAATGGCCTTAATTGTCTCTTTTACAGCTATGCCAACTTTAATGAAGCAAGTCTTTATCATCCAATCTGCCATGCCTGTCATGACCAATGCTCCTGTTGTAGCTCGACTTTATGGTGCTGATTCAGACTATGCGGCTGTTATGGTCACAGAAACAACACTTATGACCATGTTAGTAGTGCCATTTTTAATGTTTTTTGTAGAAAAATTGCAATGATATCTCATATCTAAATGGGGTATTTTTTAATACCCATCACGCATTCGCCGCCCTAATCAGCGACAAATATGTCTAATACAGCCCATTTTTGTACACTTAGATGTGTGTTTCTTGGTCTTTTTGTTTCCGCTTTCACAGAATATAATAAGGATATAAAAACAAAACGTTTTAGAAAAGGAGTAGTCTCATGGATATAATTTTTACTATCCTAAACTGGTTCTCGCAGAATATTTTGCAGAAACCAGCATTCTTTGTAGGTCTTTTGGTTTTAGTTGGTTATGCGCTTCTAAAAAAACCATTACATGATGTATTCGCAGGATTTGTTAAAGCTACAGTTGGATATATGATTTTGAATGTTGGTGCTGGGGGACTGGTAACCACATTCCGTCCTATACTTGCAGCGCTTAACTACAAATTTAACATTGGTGCGGCAGTTATTGATCCTTACTTTGGTTTAACTGCGGCAAATACCTATATGGCAGATCATTTTCCAAAATTTATAGGTACCGCTACAACAGCACTATTGATTGGTTTCTTCCTGAATATCCTTCTTGTTGCTTTACGTAGAGTAACAAAGATACGGACTCTGTTTATTACGGGTCATATTATGGTGCAACAGGCTGCAACAGTTACATTGATGGTAATTCTTTTAATCCCTGCTTTCCGTGATCAAGTTTGGGGAACGGTAGCTGTCGGTGTTATCTGTGGTCTTTATTGGGCAGTTAGTTCAAATATGACTGTCGAAGCGACTCAACGTTTGACAGGAGGTGGTGGATTTGCCATCGGGCATCAACAACAGTTTGCTATCTGGTTTGTTGATAAAGTTGCTCCAAAATTTGGTAAAAAAGAAGACAATTTAGATAATCTTAAATTACCGACATTTCTAAATATCTTCCATGATACTGTGGTTGCGTCAGCAACACTTATGATACTCTTCTTCGGTGTGATTCTTGTTGTTTTGGGACCAGGAGTGATGTCCAATCCAGAAGTTATCACGTCAGGGACTGTTTATAACCCTGCTGGGCAGGCATTCTTCATGTATGTTATTGAAACAGCCTTCACCTTCTCGGTATACCTCTTCGTATTGATGCAAGGTGTACGTATGTTCGTTGCTGAATTGACAAATGCCTTTCAAGGGATTTCAAGTAAACTTCTCCCTGGTTCATTCCCAGCGGTTGATGTTGCAGCATCATTTGGTTTCGGTTCTTCAAGTGCAGTATTGTTCGGTTTTGCAACTGGACTTGTTGGACAATTGATTACAATTGTACTTCTTATGATCTTTAAGAATCCAGTTCTTATTATCACAGGGTTTGTACCAGTGTTCTTTGACAATGCAGCGATTGCAGTTTATGCTGACAAACGTGGTGGTTGGAAAGCAGCTGTTGCTCTCTCTTTCATCTCAGGTGTTCTTCAAGTTGCATTAGGTGCGGTTGCAGTATCACTTCTTGATTTGGCAGCTTATGGTGGCTATCATGGTAATATTGACTTTGAAATTCCATGGGTTCCATTTGCTTACCTCTTCAAATATGCTGGTGTTATTGGTTATGCTCTTGTTTGTGCCTTCTTACTTGCAATTCCACAACTTCAATTTGCCAAAGCAAAAAATAAAGAAGCTTACTATAAAGGTGAAGTTGAATTAGAAGATTAAAATCACTTTAATGGATTTTCTATAAAATATTGATTGAAACTTAAATAATATAAAAATGGAGGAAAATAAAATGGTTAAAGTTCTGACAGCATGTGGTAATGGAATGGGTTCATCAATGGTTATTAAGATGAAAGTTGAAAATGCTTTGCGTCAATTGGGCGTAACAAATATTGAATCAGCATCTTGTTCTGTTGGTGAAGCTAAAGGCCTTGCAGCAAACTATGACATCGTAGTTGCTTCTAATCACCTCATTCACGAGTTGGATGGACGCACCAAGGGTCATCTTGTAGGTCTTGATAACTTGATGGATGATAATGAAATCAAAACAAAATTACAGGCAGTTCTGTAAAACAGGTTAGGATTAGTTAACTGAAAACATCTAATAAATCCTAAATTATCTCGTAGAAACTTGTAAAATTCTGCATATTTATTAACTTTATTATGTACTGAATTTCTTAAGATTTAAATTAACCTAACGGGAGTGGAGCAGAAAAAACCTACTGATGGGACTTCTGTCTCACTTCCGTATATTTTTTAAAAAGCGAAAGGAAAAATAATGAATTTACAACAAGCTTTTGAAGAAAACAACTCAATTCGCCTAGGTTTGACAGCAAAAGATTGGAAGGAGGCTGTTAAATTATCTATTGACCCTTTAATTGAAAGTGGAGCAGTCACATCAGAATACTATGATGCTATTGTTGAGTCAACTGAAGAATCAGGTCCCTACTATATCCTAATGCCTGGTATGGCAATGCCTCATGCACGTCCTGATGCGGGTGTCAAACGTGATGCCTTTTCGTTTATTACATTGACAGAGCCCGTTACGTTTTCAGATGGGAAGGAAGTTCAAGTACTTCTTGCACTCGCAGCCACAAGCTCTGATATTCATGTTTCGGTAGCTATTCCACAAATCATTGCACTTTTTGAGCTTGAAAATTCAATTGAGCGCTTGGTTAATTGCAAAACACCAGAGGAAGTTCTAGCTATGGTAGAGGAATCCAAAGACAGTCCTTATCTAGAAGGTCTTGATTTAGAAAGTTAAATATAAAAACATCAGATACTAAAAGACTCAATTTTACAGGTTAATTGCTCTAAAAACGGCTGGTTCAACCTGAATGTATATGGGATAGAAATGATATTGCTCTGCTACGAGTCTTATCGAGAGTCAAAAGAGAATTGCCATATAATTACTGTATCTTTTTGTATCGTATTGAAAGGAAATATTAAAATGACACAACAATTACCAAATTTACAAGTAGCACTAGATCATTCCGATCTACAGGGAGCTATCAAAGCAGCCGTTTCTGTTGGTGCAGAAGTAGATGTTATTGAAGCAGGAACAGTTTGCTTATTGCAAGTAGGCAGTGAATTGGTTGAGGTTTTACGCAGCCTTTTTCCAGATAAAATCATTGCTGCAGATACAAAATGTGCTGATGCGGGAGGTACAGTCGCACAAAATAATGCGGTTCGTGGCGCGGACTGGATGACTTGTATCTGTTGTGCAACCATCCCAACGATTGTTGCTGCTAGAAAAGCTATAGAAGCAGTTCGTGGGGATCGTGGTGAGATTCAGATTGAACTTTACGGTGATTGGACTTATGAACAAGCACAGCAATGGCTTGATGCAGGTGTTTCACAAGCTATTTATCACCAATCTCGCGACGCTCTTCTTGCAGGTGAAACTTGGGGTGAAAAAGATCTCAACAAAGTTAAAAAGCTCATTGAAATGGGTTTTAGAGTATCAGTGACTGGCGGTTTGAGCGTTGATACATTGGAACTTTTTGAAGGAGTGGATGTTTTCACATTTATTGCAGGACGTGGGATTACTGAGGCGGAAGATCCAGCTGCAGCAGCACGTGCTTTCAAAAACGAAATTAAACGAATCTGGGGGTAAACCTATGGCTCGTCCTATTGGTATATATGAAAAAGCTACACCAAAGCAGTTTACTTGGTTAGAACGGTTACATTTTGCAAAAGACCTTGGTTTTGACTTTGTGGAAATGTCCGTAGATGAAAGTGATGACCGCTTAGCACGTTTGGAGTGGTCGAAAGAAGAGCGGCTCGCCCTAGTAAAAGCGATTTATGAAACAGGTATTCGCATCCCAACAATTTGTTTTTCAGGACATCGTCGCTATCCTCTAGGTTCAGAAAATCCACAAATTGAGGAAAAGTCACTTGAGACGATGAAAAAGTGTATTGAACTTGCTCAAGATTTGGGTGTTAGAACGATTCAGTTAGCAGGTTACGATGTTTATTATGAGGAAAAATCTCCAGAAACTCGTGCGCGCTTTATAAGAAATTTACGAAAAGCTTGCGATTGGGCTGAAGAAGCTCAAGTTATGCTTGCGATTGAGATTATGGATGACCCTTTCATCAATTCAATTGAGAAATACTTAGCAGTAGAAAAAGAGATTGATTCCCCATATCTATTTGTTTATCCTGATACAGGCAATGTTTCTGCTTGGGATAATGATATTTACAGTGAATTCTACCTTGGGCATCAATCTATTGCAGCACTTCATCTGAAAGATACCTACGCAGTTACAGAAAATTCAAAAGGGCAATTCCGTGATGTCCCATTTGGAGAAGGCTGTGTTGACTGGAAAAATATGTTTGCAACGTTGAAAAAAACGAATTATAAAGGTCCATTTTTGATTGAAATGTGGTCGGAGAATTGTGAAACGGTAGAAGAAACACGTGCTGTCATTAAAGAAGCTCAAGATTTTCTCTACCCATTAATTGAAAAAGCGGGGTTGAAATAACATGCCGAAATCATTAAAAGAAATGCGTCAACGTGTTTGTGATGCTAATAAATCACTTCCAGAACATGGATTAGTTAAATTCACTTGGGGTAATGTGTCCGAAGTGGATCGTGAAGCTGGACTTATCGTCATCAAACCTTCAGGTGTTGATTACGATCAATTAACGCCTGAAAATATGGTTGTGACGGATCTTGACGGGAATATTGTTGAAGGGGACTTAAATCCTTCCTCTGATCTTCCAACGCATGTTGAGTTGTATAAAGCCTGGGATGATCTTGGTGGTATTGTGCATACGCATTCAACAGAAGCTGTCGGTTGGGCACAGGCAGGGCGTGATATCCCTTTTTATGGGACAACGCATGCAGATTATTTCTATGGTCCAGTACCATGTGCTCGCTCATTATCAGCTGACGAGGTCAATATGGCTTATGAGAAAGAAACGGGTACAGTTATTATCGATACCTTCAAAGAACGTGGCATCGATCCTATGGCGGTACCGGGTATCGTTGTAAGAAATCATGGCCCTTTTACTTGGGGAAAAACTCCTGAACAAGCAGTATATCATGCTGTTGTGCTTGAAGAAGTTGCTCGAATGGACAGATATACGGAACAAATTAATCCACGGGTTGATCCAGCTCCGAAATATATCATGGACAAACATTACCTTCGAAAGCATGGTCCAAATGCTTATTATGGACAAAAGGGAGATGCTCATTAAAATAGAAAAGTGAAAGGTGCTAAATCAAAAGGTTAACAGATTGATTTTGCGCCTTTCATTTTTATCGTGGCACTTACGAGGAGATAGCGTACGAAAAGGAGTCCATAAGTGTCGTCTAATAGTACCTACTGTCTTACTAAATCTGGGTAGTTATAATTATTGAAAGGGAAGATAATGAGGAAATTTTTGCAAGATACTGTGACGGAAGTTGCCTATTATTTAGAGATTCTTTTATCGATAATTTTAGCTTTAGCTCTGATATTTTTTTCTTTCTCATTATTGAAGGATCTAGCAGGATTTATGACTTCAAGTTCCGATACCGATATTCTTCTACAATCATTTTTGAGTCGATCCATGGCATTAGCCGTCGGTGTGGAGTTGATAAAAATGTTCTCAAAGCCATCACCAACAACAGTTATTGAGGTATTATTATTTGCAATTTCAAGACAGCTAGTTGTCGGGCACAGTAGCGTTCTGGATTTTCTAATTGGGATAGTCGCAGTCGCAGTTTTATTTGCCATTCGGAAATATCTTTTTACGCAGTTTGATAGCTCAAATAATGTTGTTATGCGTGCTAGCCAGAAAGTGAGACTTGCTAATATTATTGCTCGAGTCAATATACAGTCTGAGAAAAGTGAAACACTTAGAGATTTCACCATGAGAAAACTTAAGGAAGAGGATAAGACTATTGCAATAGGTGCTTGTGTTTATTTGAAAAATGTTGCTTTAAGAGTAGATAACATGCATGGTGATCTGATTACACGCATAGAAATTATTAAAAGTCTTTATTGAAGCGATTTATGCTATAATGAGGTGGGCTTAACGGAGGTGAATTTATGATTATATTAGATAAAAAAAGTTATGATCTTCTATCTTATTTGATGAGTCTTAATGAGCCTGAAACTATTATGGCAATGTCAAAAAAACTTAAGCAGTCTAGGCGTAAAATCTACTATCATTTAGATAAAATCAATGATGATTTGCCTGATGGTATTGAAAAAATTGTCTCTTACCCACGCGTAGGTGTTATTCTTAATGAAGAACAAAAAAAAGCCTGTCAAGTTTTGATTGATGAACTTGATGATTATTCCTATGTCATGAGCGTTGAAGAACGGATTGAGTTGACCATTACCTATATTGCTATTTCTAAAGAACGTGTGACAATTGATAAGTTAATGCAGTTAAATGATGTTTCTCGAAATACAATTTTGAATGACTTAAATGATATTCGTCATAAGCTGGCTGAGGATGAATATGACATTCAGTTACACGTAACTAAGGTGCAAGGGTACTACTTGCTTTGTCATCCTTTATCAAAAATACAGTTTTTATATCGTCTGCTTTATTTGATTCATACAGAAGGTAATAAAAACTTTGTAGATATTGTTCGTGAACGCATCATAGATTTAACGGGATTTGACCGTTATTTTTCAGAGGAAGTAAAACACTATCTTCTTCTTCAATTATATTCAGCACAAGATAGTCTTGGTAAAAAACTTAATCCACAAGACAGTCGTTTTATGGTGCAAGTCTTACCATATCTTTTGTTGAGTTACCGCAGTATTGACTTGACTATTACTGAAAAAGAAGCTGTTGAAAATGATTTCAGTTTAACTTGGCAACGTAAGGAATACCAGCTTGCACAGAATGTTGCTGCCGGTTTACTAAGTAATTTCGACATATCTTTGGATAAAATTGAGACCAGCCTCATCGCAATGCTTCTTTTATCTTTTCGAAAAGACAGCGATTTTCATCTTGAAAGTCATGATTATGCAGATATGAAGGCAACTTTGGCTACTTTTCTAAAAGAGATCACTAATAGATATGGTCTTGTGTTTACACATTGTAACGATTTATTGAATCAATTACTGATGCACTGCAAAGCACTTGTTTACCGAAAGACTTATAGTATTTTATCAGTAAATCCTTTGACGAAATATATTAAAGAAAAGTACAGTGAGTTGTTTGAGGTTACTAAATCCTGTGCACATATTTTGGAAGATGCTTGGTCTATTAAAATGACAGATGATGATCTCGCATATATTGCTATTCACTTAGGTGGAGAATTAGAGAGGGAAGAATTTACTACTGCCGCTAAAAAACGTGTGATTGTTATTTGTAATGAAGGTGTAGGAATTCAAAAATTATTAATGCGTCAGTGTCAGAATTATTTGACAAATTGTACTATTGAAGCTGTTTTCACTTCTGAGCAATTTCATAGTGTTAGTGATATTTTGGAGGCTGATATGATTATTTCAACTAGCGATGCTTTAGAGAGCAAGATCCCTATTATGATTGTTCATCCTATCTTGAATGATGATGATATCATAAAACTGGTCCGCTTTTCAAAGAACCAAGGGCTTCAAATAGAATCCCATTTCAGCCAAGAGTTGATGAAATGTTTGCAGCCGTATGTTTCCAGCTCTAGAGATCGGGATATGTTAAAAGCCCAAATAGAAAAATTGGTTGGGCAAGAACTTGTAGCTGATAGATAAGGACAAAAAGCGGAAAGTGACATTTCTGCTTTTTTTTGTAAAAAAGTGACGTTAAAGTTAGGAGTAATGTCACCGAGAAATTCAGAAATTGACTCATTAGTTCAGTACAAATATGAACACAAAGCTGTGTAATAGTTGGTCTTTTTAGGGCTCTTTTTTAAAGATATACTGTTAGTATAAACAATAAAACAGACTTTCCATAAGGAGGAAACTTAGTATGGCCAATGTTAAAGATATTACAAGAGAATCATGGATTTTAAGCACCTTCCCAGAGTGGGGAACATGGCTTAATGAAGAAATTGAAGAAGAAGTAGTTCCAGTAGATAATTTTGCGATGTGGTGGTTAGGGAACTGTGGTGTTTGGATTAAAACGCCAGGTGGGGCCAATATCGTTATGGATTTGTGGTCAAATCGTGGGAAATCAACTAAAAAAGTGAAAGATATGGTTTGGGGTCACCAAATGGCAAATATGGCTGGTGTTCGTAAATTACAGCCAAACCTTCGCGCACAACCAATGGTTATTGATCCTTTTGCTATCAATGAATTGGATTATTATCTTGTTTCTCACTTCCATAGTGATCATATTGACATTAATACAGCGGCAGCAATTATCAATAATCCAAAACTTGACCATGTGAAATTTGTAGGACCTTACGAATGTGGTGAAATTTGGAAAAACTGGGGTGTTCCAGAGGAGCGTATCATCGTTATCAAACCCGGTGAAAGTTTTGAATTTAAAGATATCAAAGTAACTGCAGTTGAATCATTTGATAGAACGTGTCTTGTAACACTTCCTGTTGAAGGGGCCCAAGAAAATGGTGGTGATCTTAAAGGACTTGCTGTCACAGATGAAGAAATGGCAAGTAAAGCTGTTAATTATATTTTTGAAACACCTGGTGGAACAATTTATCATGGAGCGGATTCTCACTTCTCAAACTATTTTGCAAAACACGGAAAAGATTTTGATATTGACGTAGCCATCAACAATTATGGTGATAATCCAGTTGGTATTCAAGATAAGATGACATCAATTGACTTGCTTCGTATGGCTGAAAATCTTCGTGCCAAAGTTATCATTCCTGTTCATTATGATATTTGGTCTAACTTCATGGCATCCACAGATGAAATTCTTGCTCTTTGGAAAATGCGTAAAGAACGCCTTCAATATAAATTCCATCCATTTATCTGGGAAGTTGGTGGGAAATATACTTATCCGCAGGATAAAGATAGAATTGAATATCATCACCCACGTGGATTTGATGATTGTTTTGAACACGATTCAAATATCCAGTTTAAGTCACTTCTTTAAAATAGTTGATACGAGTAAAGCCAATTAACTTAGAAGAGATGTTCTAAAGTTAAATGAATAACATAAGGGGAAGAGAAGGTTTCTCCTCCCTTTTTGAGAGAAAAAAACACGATAGTAG
>CAZPYI010000083.1:0-10196 GCA_964590305.1 uncultured Streptococcus sp. | reverse complement strand
CAATGGGCAGGCTATATTGCGACTGAAGCTAAAGGCGAAAATGGTTTTGGTTATGACCCACTCTTTATCGTTGGTGAGACGGGTCGACATGCAGCTGAATTGAGTGCAAAAGAAAAAAATACTATCTCGCATAGAGGTCAAGCTGTTAAGAAATTAATGGAGGTTTTTCCAAAATGGCTAGCAGGACACTGATTGTAATGAGTGACTCTCATGGAGATCGTGAGATTGTCAAGAAAATTAAAGATTATTATCAAGGAAAAGTTGATGCAATTTTTCATAATGGAGATTCGGAATTGTCAAGTTCTGATGATATATGGTCAGGTATCTATGTCGTTGGAGGTAACTGTGATCACGACTCTGGATATCCCAATAATTTAGTAGCCAAGTTTTCGGATTTGACTGTTGCTCAGACACATGGGCACCTTTATAATATCAATTTCACATGGGATGGACTTGAACACTTTGCGCAATTGGAAGATGCTGACATCTGTTTATATGGACATCAACATCGACCTGCAGCTTGGAAAGAAGGAAAGACGCTTTTCATTAATCCTGGTAGTGTTTCTCAGCCACGCGGAGAAATTCGTGAAAAACTTTATGCTAAAGTAGTAGTGAGTGACCATAAGATCAAAGTAGATTATTATACAAGGCAACACGACCTCTACCCCCAACTCTCTAAGGAATTTATCAGATGATTGCAAAAGAATTTGAAGACTTTTTACTCAACCATTTAAAAGATTATTTGGTTCCCGCTGAAAATTTAGCTATTTTCATTGATACGCACAATGCAGATCATGTCATGCTTCTTCTTGCAAATAATGGTTATTCTCGTGTTCCAGTTATTACTAAAGATAAAAAATATCTGGGAACTATTAGTATTTCAGATATCATGTCTTCTCAGTCTCAAAACCATTTGACTGATTGGGAATTGTCACAGACGAACATACGTGATATGGTTAATACTAATATTGCAACCATTAGTGAAACCTGTAATTTGACTGATATCATGCATTTACTAGTTGATAACCCTTTTTTACCTGTTTTGAGTGATGAGAATACTTTTATTGGAATTATCACACGAAAATCGATTCTTAAGGCGGTAAATAGTCTCTTACATGATTTTAGCAATCATTACACTATGACACGACATGATTAATCTTATTCGAAATTTTATTGATAGCAAAGTACTCTCTGAAAATTCTAAGCGGGCGTATTTTTATGATTTACAACAGTTTGTTACTTTGGTAGATGGTAAGGTGACCGAAGAAAAACTAGCACTCTATGAGCAATCGCTTTTGAGCTTGACAATTTCTGCAAAAAAACGTAAAATTTCTGCGGTGAATCAGTTTCTTTATTTCATGTATCAGCAAGAAAAAGTGGATCGTTTTTATAAATTGCAAAATAAAGATAAGCTACCTATGCAGGCAGTAACCTCCAAGATTTTAGACTTGAGCCTATTGTATCAGCCACATCTGGATAAGGAAGGGCAAGTCATTGCGCTTTTAATACTTGAACTCGGATTAACACCTGCAGAAATTAGACAATTGACCTCTGCTTCTATTGATGTAAATTTTGCAATTATGACTCTGCAGAAAGATGGCATTAGGCGCGTATTAAAAATTTCACAAGAGTTACTTGGCTTTATTGAAGGCCTTTTGATTGAAAAACAGACTTATTTGTTTGATAATAATGATAAGGTCTATTCACGTCAATGGTATTTCAATCACCTTAAGCAGTTTTTACGAGCCTTGGGTTATGATCGCTTAACTGCACAAGTTTTGCGAGAACAATATATCTTACGCCAAGTGACATCTGGCAAGTCGCTTATTGAAATTAGTCGCAATTTAGGTCTTAAAAGCCCAGTAACGTTGGAGAAATATTACAAGAAGTGATGGATATAAAATTAAAAGATTTTGAAGGCCCTCTAGACTTGCTTTTACATT
This sequence comes from uncultured Streptococcus sp., assembly GCA_964590305.1. GTDB lineage: Bacteria > Bacillota > Bacilli > Lactobacillales > Streptococcaceae > Streptococcus. The sequence continues at coordinate 8,253 of CAZPYI010000083.1, read as the reverse complement.
TAATTTCAAAATATCAGGTGGACATTTATGATGTTCCAATTGTGGAGGTAATTGAGCAATATTTAGCTTATCTAGCTACATTACAGGCAATGAGGCTAGAAGTTGCAGGTGAGTACATGCTCATGGCAAGCCAGCTAATGCTCATCAAAAGTCGTAAACTACTACCGAAAATTGTTGAATCAGAACCAGAACAAGATAATCCAGAGTACGATCTCCTTAGCCAAATCGAGGAGTATGGGCGTTTTAAATTATTAAGTGCAGAAATAGCTTCAAAACATGATGAACGTGCAAAACTTTATTCCAAACCTAAACAAGAGCTGATTTTTGAAAATGCTACTTTGACACATGATAAGACAGTCATGGATATTTTTCTCTCTTTTTCTCAGATAATGTCTGAGAAACAAAAGGAAATCAAGAATAGTCATACCGTCATTGAGCACGATGAGTATCGTATTGAAGATATGATGTTGGTTGTGACAGATTACTTGGAAAAATCATCATACTTGACTTTGACAAGTCTTTTTAAAAACTGTCAAACGGTTCAAGAAATGGTAACACTCTTTTTAGCAACTTTAGAACTTATTAAAGTTCATGCAATTAGTGTTGAGCAAGAAGAAAACTTTGGTGATGTTATTTTGAGAAAGGAAATCAGATGAATTACTTAGCTCAAATAGAAGCTCTCTTATTTGTTGCAGGTGAAGAAGGTATCAGTTTGAGACATTTGTCAGGAATGTTAAACTTACCACCAACTGCTCTACAACAACAATTGGAAAAGTTGACTCAGAAATATAAAAAAGATCAAGAAACGGCACTTTGTCTTATTGAAACGGCTAGTCATTATAAAATTGTGACCAAAGAGTCTTTTGCGGAGTTGTTGAGAGATTATGCCAAAGCACCAATTAATCAGAGTTTGTCACGTGCAAGCTTGGAAGTTTTATCAATAATTGCTTATAAACAACCCATTACACGTATTGAAATTGACGATATTCGTGGGGTTAATTCTAGCAGTGCTCTTGGGAAATTGGTGATACTAGGGTTAATAAAAGAGGCAGGAAAAAAGGAAGTTATTGGGCGGCCGAATCTTTATGCTACTTCAGATTACTTTCTTGATTTCATGGGAATTAATGATTTGACTGATTTAGTAGATGCTTCAACTGTTGAACTTGTTGACGACGAGACAATTCTATTCAGTACTGAAAACATTTCAGATGAGCTAAACCAACAGTTTACTGAAAAAACTTTAGATAATATCTAAGTAACAGACAAAGAAATTATTCATAACAGGGTGACAAGAATCTTTAAAGTACAAAATATGATTTTAAGGCTTATGGATTTTTTTGATGAATTAAAGTATCAAAATGTCACTGTTTACCTATTTTGTAAAGGAAAAAAATGAGAATTAATAAATTTATTGCGCATGCAGGTGTTGCAAGCCGCAGAAAAGCTGAAGAATTAATCAAACGAGGTCTGGTAACAATTAATGGAAAAGTTGTTACCGAGCTTGCAACCACTGTTAAATCCGGCGATAGCGTCGAAATAGAAGGAAGCCCTATTTATAATGAGGAAAAAGTCTATTATCTTCTCAATAAACCACGAGGGGTGATTTCTAGTGTATCTGATGAAAAAGGGCGTAAGACTGTTCTTGATCTTTTTCCACATGTCAAAGAACGAATTTATCCTGTTGGTCGTCTTGATTGGGACACAACTGGTCTTATACTTTTGACAAATGATGGGGATTTTACGGATGCAATGATTCACCCACGTAATGAAATTGATAAAGTGTACTTGGCTCGTGTCAAGGGGATTGCAACTAAGGAAAACTTACGTCCCTTGACAAGAGGAATCGTTATTGATGGTAAAAAAACACAACCTGCGCACTACACAATTATCAAAGTAGATCCTGAGAAGAATCGTTCAGTTGTGGAACTGACCATCCATGAAGGACGAAATCATCAAGTGAAAAAAATGTTTGAGTCTGTTGGACTTTTGGTTGATAAATTATCTCGGACAAGCTTCGGGAATCTTAATTTAACAGGTCTACGCCCAGGGGAGTCCAGACGTTTAAATAAAAAAGAAATCAGTCAGTTACATAATCTGTCTATGCATAAAGTAAAATGATAAAAAAAATACTAATAGCACCTGTTCGCTTCTATCAGAAGGCTATTTCACCTGCTCTTCCCTCTTCCTGTCGTTATCAACCTTCTTGTTCTACTTATATGATTGAAGCAATTGAAAAACATGGCATAAAGGGAGTTTTGATGGGATTAGCCCGCATCTTACGCTGTAATCCATTGGTAAAGGGTGGCGACGATCCAGTACCAGAATATTTTTCATTAAAAAGAAATACAAAAAACGATTCAGTGTCTAGATGAATCGTTTTTTGTATTTTATTGATCCCCTTCATACACAGTAAGAGGGTTTAAACTTTTGACCAAGATTTTGGTAAGAAAAGTAATAGCATTGGATAGATTTCTAAACGACCTGCTATCATGGCGAAAGACATGACTATTTTTGAAAAAGGACTGAAGATATCGTAGGTATCATTAGTACCAAGCATCATTCCCACATTATTAAATGTTGAAATGGCAGCACTTATCACAATCATAAAATCATTATTATCTAGGGAGAGAATCAAAATTAATCCTAGTAAGAACATGACATAGATTCCTAAATATTTTAACACGCCATTTTGTGTCTCTTTATCAAGCGGTTGATGGTTGATATGAATGGACATTATCCTATTTGGATAGAGAGTGGACAGGACTTGATTACGAATGATCTTCCCTATGATAACGACTCTTATAACCATAAATCCGCCAGAAGTTGATCCAGCCATTCCACCAATGAACATAAGTAGGAGTAATATAACTTGTGAAAACAACGGCCAGACGGTTATATCAGTAATTCCAAATCCTGATGTTGTGATGATATTAGATACTTCAAAGAAAGAAACCTCTAAACCTTTAGAAAAAGATTCGAAGAGACCGCCAACATTTAGCCAGATTAAGAGGGTTGAAATCAGAGTAATACCTATATAGGTACGCAACTCCTCATCAGCAAAAAATGTTTTTACTTTACGTAACAGAAGAAAATAGTAAAGATTAATTTTAATACCAAAAAGTAACACACCAATTGACACAATATTAGTAATAAGAGAGCTATCATAGTGAGCAATAGAATCATTATAAACAGCACATCCTGCTGTACCCGCGATACCCATTGCTATAACAAAGCTATCATATACAGGTAATCCAGCAAACCATAATATGAAAACAAATATTGCAAACATGGTTAAATAGATGATATAAAGTATCTGAGCAGTATCTTTTAACCTAGAAGCAACTTTACCAAAAGTTGGTCCTGGAGTCTCTACTCGCATTACTTCCAGATGACTATTTTTATTATTTTCCATAATAGCTAAAGCAAAAACCAGTACTCCCATCCCCCCAATTAAATGAGCAAAAGCCCTCCAAAACAAAAGAGAACGGGATAGAACAGAGATATCTGGTAACGTTGTTGCCGCAGTTGTTGTAAAAGCTGAACTCATTTCGAAGAATGCATCAATGATGTTTGGTATCTGTCCGGAAAAAACAAAAGGAAGAGCACCAAAGAAAGACCACGATGTCCAACATAAAGCAACAATTAGTAAGGCTTCTTTAGTGTACATATGGTGATTTTTGGGTTTTGAGATGGTCCCTATCATCCCAAAAAATGCAAGAATTATCATTGTTGCAAGGATACTTATAATGATGACTTGAGCTTCTTGGTAAATGAAGGCGACAATTAACGGAACAAATAGAAGTGCTGCTTCAATCAAAAGTAATTTTGCTAGAAGGTATCGAACCATATTTTTATTCATGGTTTACCTCGCTAATAAATCATTCACAGAAGTGATATTTTTTTGCAAAGTTACAACAATAATTTTGTCACCGATAAGAAAAATATCTCTACCCGTTGGGAAGATTGCTTTTCCTTTACGGATGATAGCAGCAATCAAAATATTATCTTGAAATTTTAAAGTAGATAGCATCTTTCCAGATATCTTACTTGTTTCATTTATCTCAAACTGCAGGGCTTCAATGCGACCATTTGCAATATGATGCATAGCATCGAGACTGGATTCTTGGGCATTGACACGTCCACGAATGAAGTGCATCATACTATCCACAGCGATACTTTTTGGAGTTACGATACTTGAAAATTGATTGGTGTCAATAATTTCCAAAAGGCTCGTTCGGTTGACTTTTGTAATGTTTTTTTGGACTCCTAAAGTTTCTAAGAACATAGAAGTAATAATATTTTCTTCATCGACTCCAGTTAGAGTTGCAACGACATCAAAGTGCTCAACACTTTCTTCCAAGAGGAAGCTTTTAGAGGTACCATCTCCATGTGAGATATGAATGTCAGGAAACTCTTGACTAAAATGTTCAGCGCGAGTAGAGTCAATTTCAATAATTTTAACGTAAATATTAGTCTGTTTTAAAATATTCAAAAGGTAATAGGCAATTTTCCCAGCACCGATAATCATCATGCTTTTTACTATTTTAGGTTTAACAAAATTATGGAAAAGTAATATCTCAACACGACTTCCAGTTACAAAAATCTTGTCTCCCGCTTGAATCACGTCTTCTCCACCTGGAATGATAACATTTTTCTCTCGTTCAATAGCACAGACAACGATATTTCCAAATCGTTTACGAAATTGTTCTAAGGATAGGTAGCATAATTTACTATCATCCAATATCTTGAACTCCATGAGCATGACACGTCCATTGACGAAATGTTCGACAGAAAGAGCATTCGGGAAATCAACTGAGTTAGCAATGTAGCGGGCAGTTTGTAATTCGGGATTGACAACCATAGAGAAGCCTAAAAAATTCTTATTTTTAAAATAATCATTTGAATATTCAGGATTTCGAACACGAACAATAACTTCTTTGGCGCCCATTTTTCTAGCAAGGACAGCAGAAATCATATTAACTTCATCCTGATCTGTCAAAGCAATAAAAATATCACAAATTTTGACTTCAGCCTGTTCCAAAATTTTGAAATTAGCCCCATTACCAACAATTCCCATAATATCATAGCGTTTAGTGACATTTTTAAGAACTGATTCTTTTTCTTCTATTAAGATAACGTCATGATTTTCCTCAACAAGTGAGCGACAAAGAGCAGTACCAACCTTCCCCCCGCCGACAACGATAATTCTCATGTATTCCTCCGATGTATATTACTTTTATCATACTCTATTTTCCAAAAAAATACTAGAATTTTCCCTAAAATGCTTGCTAAATGAAGGACAGAGTATTATAATGAATCGTTGAAATTCTTTAGGAGACATGAAATGTTAGAAAAAATAAAAAATATCTTCATTGGAAACCCTCTGAAGTCGACTGGGGAATCTGATGATGATCATTTATTATCCAAGTCGCAGGCCTTAGCCATGCTTTCAAGTGATGCCTTATCTTCTATTGCTTATGGTCCGGAACAAGTTGTTCTAGTGTTGACAGCTATATCAGCAGCAGCAATTTGGTGGTCTTTGCCAATCGGTATCTTAGTGATTATATTGCTAGCAAGCTTAACCATTTCTTACCAACAAGTCATACATGCTTATCCAAAAGGTGGGGGTGCCTATATGGTATCCACAGAGAACTTATCACCAAGCATGGGATTGGTTGCTGGGGGGAGTCTTTTGGTTGACTATATGTTAACAGTGGCAGTATCTGTGTCTGCTGGAGCTGATGCCATAACGTCTGCTTTTCCCATGTTAAAAGAGATTAATCTAGAAATATCAATTGCTCTTGTTCTTGCACTTATGTTTATCAATCTTCGTGGTTTGCGAGAATCAGCAAGTTCATTGCTGATACCTGTTTATCTATTTATTGCGGTGACACTCTTTCTCATTGTTTTTGGTGCTTTTCAAATTGCAACTGGAAATATTGCTTACACTGCAACCGCACATGTGGGGCAGGTTGTTCCTGGAGTGTCACTAATTCTATTACTACGTGCTTTTACAAGTGGTTCAGCTTCTTTGACGGGTGTGGAAGCCATCTCTAATGCCGTTCCGTTTTTTAAAAAACCAAAAGAGCATAACGCAGCTGGGACTCTCGCTATTATGTCTATTATACTTGGTGTCATGTTTGCAGGGATTACTTTCCTTAACTATTGGTTGGGTGTGACTCCTTCTGAACATGTGACAATTCTTGCACAAATTGCTCAGAAAATATTTGGACACTCTGCTATTGGTAATGCACTATTTTATATTTTCCAATTGTCTACAGCACTAATCTTGGCAGTTGCTGCTAATACAGGATTTTCAGCATTTCCGATGTTATCTTTTAATATGGCTAAAAACAAATACATGCCTCATCTTTTCATGGAAAAAGGTGCTAGACTAGGCTATTCAAATGGGATTATTACTCTAGCTGTTGGAGCAATCACGCTTCTCTTTATTTTCAATGGGTCAACTGAGCGACTCATCCCACTCTACACTATTGGAGTATTTATTCCTTTCGCACTCTCTCAAACAGGAATGATTATCCATTGGAAGCGACGTTTTGGCAAGGACTTCTTGAAACATTCCGTTGCCAATATCCTAGGCGCAGTTATCTGCTATCTTATCATCATCATTCTTCTTATTTTTAGGCTAGGAGATATTTGGCCATTTTTCCCAATTATTATTGTTTTACTAGCACTATTTTATTCGATTAAGAACCATTATAACAATGTTGCCATGCAATTACGCCTAACTGATGATGTTAAAAATATCAAGTATTCTGGGAATACTGTTATTATTTTAGTTGGGAATATGACTCAGGCAAGTATTCGTGCGATTAATTATGCTAAAAGTATTGGACAAACTGTGATAGCCATGCATGTTTCCACGGTTGAAACGCATGAAAAAGATTTGGAAATTGAAGAAGAACTAAAGGAATACTTCCCCGATATATCTTTTGTCAATATTGAATCTAATTACCGAGATATTGTTAAACCTACCAAGCTCTTTGTGGAAAGAATAAGTCATGAAGCAAATCGTGATGGACATACTATGACGGTAGTTATTCCTAAATTTATACCAAAACATAACTGGCAGAATATATTGCACAATCAAATGAGTCTTCGATTAAGAGCCAGTTTGCGTTGGAATGAAGATATTGTCATTGCAACTTACTCCTATCATCTAAAAAAATAAAGTATTATCTGCTCTATATGTATAAAAATAATCTAGTTTCTGAAACACAGAGACTGGATTTTTTTGTTATTATGACCATTTTTGAAAATAGAATAGTATTAACTTTCAATAACATAGCAGAAGAACGCGCTTACATGTTTGTGTTACACTATTAAAGAGATGTCTTGAAAAAGATATTAGATTAATAGACCAATTTAAACTTTAGAAGATTTAGAGAGGAGTAATAGTTAGGATAGCCAAATCAGTTGAGCATTAGACTGTTTAGTAACGACTACCTATTTGAATAGAGTAGCATCAAAGGAGAGTAAAAAATGAAGTTAATTGTAACAAAAAGTCTTAAGGAAATGAATGAAGTAGCAGCACAACAACTGTTAGGGACGATGCATAGTCAATACCGCACCAATATCGCGATCACTGCGGGTTCGACACCCAAAGGTGTCTATGAATTGATGATTCCTTTAGTGAAGGAAAAAGATTACTTTGATAATGTGCACTATTACAATTTTGATGAAATTCTTTTTAAAGGTGAAGAAGAGCAGCTCGGTGTCACAATGAGAAACCTTGATAAGCTTTATTTTAAGCCTGCAGAAATCGATCGTGAAAAAATTCATGTCTTAGATTGGAATAACTACGAGACACAGGATGAGCGGATTGCTAAAGATGGTGGTTTAGATTTTGTACTTTTGGGAGTGGGGGCCGATGGTCATTTTTGTGGAAATTTACCCAACACGACAAAGTTTGGCGATTTAACATCTCGTGTAAATGATGATGTCAGACCTGATATGGCCGATATATTATTAAATGAAGTTGGTGGAGCAGAAGAAAAGCGACCAGATTTCTATGTAACTATGGGACCAAAGAGTATCATGCAAATTAAAAAATTAGTTATGATTGCTAATGGGAAAAGTAAGGCTGGTGTGGTCAAAAAACTAGTTGAAGGTCATGTAACAGAAGAAGTTCCCGCTACTCTACTGACAACGCATCCAGACTTTACACTAATTGTAGATGCTGAGGCTGCTTCTCAACTTCAGTAGATTAATAAATAGATTACATTTGGTGAA
>CAZPYI010000082.1:0-10414 GCA_964590305.1 uncultured Streptococcus sp. | reverse complement strand
AAAGCACAAGATGCTTTATTATCTTTAGATACGACTCGAATTGTAGCACGTGGTTATGCTATTGTTCATAAAAGTGACAAAGTAATCGATAGTGTTCAAAATATAGAAAAAGGTGACCAATTACAGTTACAGATGCGTGATGGAAACCTAGAAGTTGAGGTGAAAGATGCCAAATAAGAAAAAAACATTTGAAGAAAATTTACAAGATTTAGAAGCTATTGTAACCAAATTGGAAAATGGAGATGTTGCTTTAGAAGAAGCTATTACAGAATTTCAAAAGGGTATGATTCTCTCTAAGGATCTGCAAAAAACATTGCAAAATGCTGAAGAAACACTTGTTAAGGTGATGCAATCGGATGGTTCCGAAAAAGTGATGGATGCTTAATGGGCAAGTTAGAGAAAATTAATCAAGCCATAGTAACTTTCTACAGTCAAAATGCTGTTTCTATTGATTTAGTGGGTTCCATCATGTACTCTGTTAATGCGGGTGGAAAGAGAATTCGTCCATTGATTTTTTTGGATATCTTAGAAGGCTTTGGCTTTGATTTAACAGATAGTCATTACCAAGTTGCTGCAAGTGTGGAAATGATTCATACAGGTAGTCTAATTCATGACGATTTACCTGCTATGGACAATGATGATTATCGGCGAGGAATTCTAACCAATCATAAAAAATTCGATGAAGCAACAGCTATTTTAGCTGGAGATAGTCTCTTCTTAGACCCATTTGCCTTGATTACTGAGACTGATTTATCAGATAAAATAAAAGTTTCTCTTATTCGAGAATTGTCCTATGCTTCGGGAACTTATGGTATGGTTGGCGGTCAGATGTTGGATATTGCAGGAGAGAAAAGTTTTCTAAATCTAGAAGCGCTTCAAAAGATTCATGCCAATAAAACTGGAAAATTACTGACATTTCCTTTTGTTGCAGCGGGTATAGTTGCTGATTTAGGTGAAGATGACATCAAACTCCTGAGAAAAACAGGTGAGCTCATAGGTTTAGCTTTCCAAATAAGAGATGATATTCTGGATGTGACTGCAAGCTTTGAAGAGATTGGGAAAACGCCACAAAAAGATTTGGCTGCTGAAAAATCTACTTATCCAAGTCTACTTGGTCTTCAACAGTCTTATAGTATTTTAGGTGAATCTTTGAATCAAGCTTTAGAGATTTTTGAAAAAATTAAAGAAACAAAACAATTTAACAGTAAAAAGATTTCAGTGTTAATAGAAAGGTTGCGACTTCATGTCTAAAGAGAGAGTGGACGTTCTTGCATTTAAACAAGGTCTCTTTGAGACACGTGAGCAGGCTAAGCGTGGGGTTATGGCTGGTCTTGTTATTTCAGTTGTCAATGGTGAGCGTTTTGATAAACCTGGTGAAAAAATCGATGATGGTATTGAACTCAAGCTAAAAGGTGAGAAGTTAAAATACGTCAGTCGTGGTGGTTTAAAGTTAGAAAAAGCTCTACAAGTTTTTGACATCTCTGTTAAGGATTTGGTAACGGTTGATATTGGTGCCTCAACAGGTGGATTTACAGACGTCATGCTACAAAATGGTGCGAAACTTGTTTATGCTGTTGATGTGGGTACCAACCAATTGGTGTGGAAACTTCGTCAAGATGAGCGTGTGTGTAGTATGGAACAGTATAATTTCCGATACGCACAGGTGGAAGATTTTACTGAAGGACAGCCTGCATTTGCTTCTATTGATGTTAGTTTTATCTCACTAAGTTTGATTTTTCCAGCTCTTCACAAAATTTTAGCATCAGATGGTCAAGTTGTGGCGTTAGTCAAACCTCAATTTGAAGCAGGTAGAGGGCAAATCGGGAAAAATGGAATCATTAAGGATAAAGCGATTCATGAAACTGTTTTAAAAAAAGTAACAAATTTTGCAGTTGACTTTGGTTTTTCAGTTAAAGGACTAGATTTCTCACCTATTCAGGGCGGTCACGGGAACATTGAATTTTTAATTTTATTGCAGAAGTCAGAGTACCCTGAAAATTATGTTGAATCGAAAATCCATGAAGTAACTGAACAAGCACATAAGGAATTTAAGAAAAATGAAGAAAAGTGAACGGTTAGAATTAATCAAGAAAATTGTTCTTGAAAATGCAATTGGAACACAGCATGACTTATTGAAAATGCTTGATAAAGAAGGGCTTAGTCTGACTCAAGCAACAATTTCACGTGATATGAATGAAATTGGGATTGTGAAAATTCCATCACCAGAAGGACCATATATCTATGGATTATCACAAGATACTTCAACGAAAGTTAACCAAGAATTTGCTCCCATAAAAGCAAATGTTTTATCATTATCTGAGGAAGTTTCGGGGTTAGAGTTGATGCTTCATTTAGATGTAGTACCAGGAAATAGCCGATTAATTAAGCGCTTTTTACAGGAAGATTTTGGGAATAATATATTTAGCATCATTGCAGATGATGATAGCTTGTTAGTGATTGGAAAAAATCGTGAAACGATAGCGTTAATCCGCAAGCAAGTGAGTATGTGGATAATGGGTCAGGATTAAGAAGAGGTAGCATATGCTTTTAGAAATTTCCATTAAAAATTTTGCAATTATTGAAGAAATTTCCCTCACTTTTGAAAATGGGATGACTGTTCTTACTGGAGAAACTGGAGCTGGGAAGTCTATTATCATTGATGCTATGAATATGATGCTAGGAAGTCGTGCTAGTGTAGATGTTATCCGTTATGGTGCTTCGAAAGCTGAAATTGAAGGTTTTTTCTCTGTTGAAAAGCATGTAGGACTAACTCATATTTTGAATGAGAATGGTATTGATTTTTCAGATGAGCTGATTATTCGCCGTGAAATTTTTAAAAATGGGCGTTCTATCAGTCGTATTAATGGTCAAATGGTCAATTTGACAACCCTACGCGCTGTTGGAAATTATCTTGTGGACATCCATGGTCAACATGACCAAGAAGACCTTATGAAGCCAAATAGACATATTGTTTTGTTAGATGAATTTGGGGATATTGCTTTTTACAAGAAGAAATCACATTATCAGCATATTTTTGATGCTTATCGCCAATTGCGAAAACAAGTGATTGACAAGCAAAAAAATGCTCAAGAACATAAAGCACGTATCGAGATGTTAGAATTTCAGATTTCTGAAATTGAGACGATTTCTCTCAAATCAGGAGAGGACATCTCACTTAATCAAGAACGTGACAAATTACTCAATCATAAGAATATAGCGGATACCCTAAACAACGCTTATGTGCTGTTGGACAATGAAGATTATTCTAGCCTTTCAAACATTCGTTCTGCTATGAATGATTTGATAACACTTGAAGAATTTGATTCAGAATATAAGGAAATGTCAACTAGCCTTTCTGGAGCTTATTTTATCATGGAAGAAGTCACTAAACGTCTAGGTGATCTTATTGACAATTTGGACTTTGATGCGGGGCGATTGCAACAAATTGAATTTCGATTGGATGCGATAAATAGTATCACTCGTAAATATGGTGGAACAGTTGATGATGTTTTGAACTATTTTGATAATATCACCAAAGAATATAACCTTTTGACTGGTAGTACCGAATCTTCTGATGATATGGAAAAGGAACTAAAGCGACTGGAAAAGGAACTGATTTCAGCAGCAAACGAACTCAGCCAAGCACGTCATTATTTAGCCAATCAACTAGAGTTAGAAATCAAACAAGAACTGACCGAACTTTATATGGAAAAAGCAGATTTTCAGGTACATTTCAACAAAGGTAGATTCAATCGAGAGGGAAATGAAAATGTAGAATTTTATATTTCCACTAATCCAGGTGAGGAATTCAAACCACTTGCTAGAGTTGCTTCTGGAGGAGAATTGTCACGGTTAATGTTAGCCATTAAGTCAGCATTCTCTCGTAAAGAAGATAAAACAAGTATTGTTTTTGATGAAGTTGATACAGGAGTTTCAGGTCGGGTAGCACAAGCCATTGCCAAGAAAATCCATAAAATAGGCAGCCATGGACAGGTTCTAGCCATATCTCATCTCCCTCAAGTTATTGCTATTGCAGATTATCAATTTTTTATTGAAAAACAAAGTGATGAAAATTCTACTGTTTCCACCGTTCGTCTGCTTTCACAAGAAGAACGTGTTGAAGAAATTGCAAAAATGTTAGCAGGTAGTGATGTGACAGAAACAGCACGCCAACAAGCAAGAGAGTTGTTGCAAAAAGAGTAATGACGATAAGCTTGCTAAAATCTGAATCAAAAAAGCTAGTATTGCTACAAAAACAGTACCAGTTTTTTTGATTCAGTATGAGTAGGCTAAAAGTTTAACAATTTTTATTGACTAAAATTCGATAATTCATCAAAAAAAAACTTTGATTATCCTATATTTAAACGAGAGAAAATAAAAAGATAAAAAAACTATTGACAACGCTTCCATAAGTGTATAGAATAAAAGTATAATTTAATAAGGATTGTAACTCTTCGGGAGGCATTACCATACATCTAAAGTGAGGGGTGAGGTATGTCTTTGAAGAGTTTTTTGTGTGGAGATTAGTAGATAGTGATGATGACTTATCACAAAATGAAGGTAATCTCTATTAATAAACAAGAGGTAGGTAGTAATGAGGGTTGTTAAGAAAATTAATAACAATGTAGCGGAATGTATTGATGATAACGGGAAAGAATTAGTAGCTTTTGGTCGAGGTATAGGTTTTCAAAAAACACCATATGAACTGACTGATTTAACAAGAATTGATATGACTTTCTATAAATTGGACAAACATTTTGAAATTCTTTTATCCGAAATTCCTGAGGATATGATGTTACTGAGTGTTGAAATTGTACAAAATGCACAAAAAGAATTATTAGGAAAACTTAATCCAACTTTGGTTTTTAGTTTAGCTGACCATATTTACTTTGCAGTGCGTCGTTTAAAGGAATTTAAAGAGATGAAAATTCTTTTTTCACAAGAAATTGCACAACTTTATCCGACAGAAAGCAAATTAGCAGAGGAAGCGATGATAATTATTAACACATCGCTAGGGATAGAATTACCTCATAGTGAGGTAACTAATATAGCAATGCATTTTATCAACAGTCAGACAGATTTTACAATTGATAAAGAAGCACAATCAATTGAAGAGTTGCTTGAAATCATCACACAAATGATTGAAAATCAGCTGGATATCACTATTGAGCGAGATGAATTTAATTACCAACGATTTCAAGCACATGTCCGCTATTATCTGAAGCGTTTACGTGAAAAGGAAAAATTTATTGATGGAAATCAAATAGTTTTACAAAGTTTACGCACTACTCAGCCTGCTATCTATCAAGTTGCCGTCGTTATTATGGACTATATTCACCAAACACTTCGTTTCGAACAGTCCGATGACGAGTTGCTTTACCTGATGATTCATATCAACAGGTTATATGAAAAAAATAGTTCAAACTAATTGTCCATTGGATAATAAGTAGTGCTATTCTAGGAGAAAAAATGGTTGATACAAATAAAAATATTGCGGAACAAGTCTTAGCTGCTGTAGGCGGGAAAGAGAATGTAGCAGCTGCTACGCATTGTATGACACGTTTACGCCTTAATTTAAAGGATAATTCTATACCTAAAAAAGAACAAGTCTCTAGCATTCCAGGAGTCTTAGCGGTTGTTGAATCTGGTGGGCAGTATCAAGTGGTTATCGGACAAAATGTGGCAAAAGTTTATCCAGAATTTGCAAAGCTATCAGGATTAGCATTGGAAAAACAGATAGATGAAGATTTGGACGACAAGCCCAAAGAAAAACTGACAGCAAAGAGTATTGGCGTTGGAATAATGAATTATATGTCAGGAGCAATGACGCCATTACTTCCTGCCATGATTGCAGCTGCAATGTTTAAAACAATCCAAGTAATTATCGGTCCAGACTTATTACGATTAGTTACAGCAGAAAGTGATATGTATATACTGTGTGACATGATGTACAGTGCATTCTTCTATTTCTTGCCTGTATTTCTTGGTTTTACAGCAGCAAAAAAATTAGGAGTCAGCCAAGTTATGGGAATGATGCTTGGTGCAATGCTATTGGTACCAAGTTTTGTTGCAATGGCCGAAAAATCTTTTACAATTTACGGTTTTATAACAACAACAGCTCATAACTATTCTCAAACAGTATTACCGATTATATTTTCAGTTTGGGTGATGTCTTATGTGGAGAGATTCTTCAAGAAGATTGTACCAGATGTCCTATCAAATATATTTGTACCGTTCTTGACTCTTTTTATAATGGTTCCAATAACTTTGGCAGGTTTAGCTCCAATTGGAAATTTTGGGGGAAATCTAATTGGGAATGGAATGATTGCCTTTGGTAATAATGGTGGTTTTCTTGCTTTAGCAGTTGTGGCTGGTTTATGGGAATTTTTAGTCATGACAGGGATGCATCAAGTGTTACTTGTTTTTGGTATTACAGCAATGCTACAAAATGGCGTTGATAATTTTGTATTAACTGCAGGAGGTTATGCAACTTGGGCAGCTTTCGGTATGGCATTGGGAGCATTTCTTCGTTTTCGTGAGAAAGATGCTAAAGCATTAGCCTTTGGGTATTTTGTCTCAGCCCTTATTGGAGGAGTGACTGAGCCTGTTCTTTATGGTATTGGACTTCGTTACAAACGCCCATTTTTAGCTTTGGCTGCTGGTGGGTTTTGTGGAGGTCTCTATGCAGGTATTACACATGTTGGAACTTACGTTATGGGGGCAACTAACTTCTTGGCAGTCTTAGGTTATGTTGGCGGTGGAACGACTAATCTTATCAATGGTTGTATTGGTGTCCTCATAGCGTTTTCAGTAACAGCAGTATTGACTTATTTTTTTGGATTTGATAAAAATGAAGAAGTTCTTCAAAAAGAAGCATAATAAAAGGGGAAATCATTATGAAGAAAATACTTATTCGTGCCGACGATCTCGGTTATTCTGAAGCAGTTAACTATGGCATTGAAAAGTCTATCAAAGACGGGCTTATTCGGAGCCTCGGTGTCATGGTAAATATGCTCGCTACAAAGCACGGCGTCAACTTGATTAAAGACTGTAATATAGCACTCGGAGTACATACAAACATTTGTGCTGAGAGACCTTTAACTGACCCAAAACGTATTCCAAGTTTAGTAGATGAAGAGGGTTATTTTAAGTCTTCAAAAGTTTATCGTTCAGCAAAAGAAGATTTTGTCGTATTTGAAGAAGTTATCATTGAAATAGAAGCACAATACAAGCGATTTCTTGAACTATTTGGACGCCAACCAGATTACTTTGAGGGGCATGCTGTTGCGTCAGCTAATTTCTTTAGGGGGTTAGAGTATGTAGCTGAAAAATATCAACTTAAGTATTCAGGCTTTTCAGTGGATGGCTGTCTTAAAGTCGGAAAGTCACAAGTTCAATTTAATATGGATAGTATGTTACCAGATTATGACCCTTTTAGGTCTTTACAAGAACTCGTTAAGAGCAGAGATTCGGATGATATCGTCCAAATGTTAATTTGTCATCCGGGTTACTTAGACAACTATATCTTGACACATTCAACGCTGACAATCCCTCGAACACAAGAGGTTGCTATGCTAATTGATCCTAAAACAAAGGCATGGTTAGAAAATGAATACGTTACATTAGTAGATTATCGTGATTTGTAAATAAAAAAACAGTCCGAAGACTGTTTGAGAAATAATGGCAGGCTAGCAGTTGGTTAGCTTGTCTTTTTATGATTAAAAATTGAAAATTCTTAATTAGACACTTATCCTTCAAAATATAACAACTCTTTTGGTGTTTTTGTAAAGACTTCAAAGCCATTTTTTGTCACAAAACCACAGTCTTCAATTCGAACACCGACTTTTCCAGGAATATAAATTCCAGGTTCAACAGAGAAGCACATGCCTTCTTGAATTTCCATATCATTACCATCCATAATTGAAGGAAATTCATGCACATCCATTCCGATACCATGTCCTAAGCGGTGATTGAAGTATTCACCATAACCAGCTTTCTCAATGACGCCACGTGCTGCGGCATCAACTTCAGCAGCAGTAACTCCAGGTTTGATAAAGTCAATCGCAGTCATGTTGGCTTCAAGACAGATGTTATAGATATCTTTTTTAAATTGGTCAGGCTGTCCAACAGCAACTGTACGTGTCATATCGCTTGCATATCCAAGTGTCTCTACGCCGAGGTCAAATAAGAGTAGCGCATTATTTTCAATCTTATTTGTACCGGGAATACCGTGAGGATTGGCAGCATTATTTCCTGTCAAAACCATGGTTTCAAAGCTCATCTTGCTGACACCTTGTTTTTTCATTTCAAATTCAATCTGAGCAATGATATCAGTTTCAGTTACTTGAAGAGAGATATTATCAAAGCCAACTTGTACAGCTTTATCCGCATATTCTCCAGCAATCACCATTTTTTTAATTTCATCAGCAGATTTGATAAGACGCATATGCTGTATAAATGGTGATAAGTTTTCAAAACGCCCATCAAAAATATTTTGCAAACCTTGAAATTTTGTGACATTGAGATGATCAAATTCAGCAAAAACTCGAGAACTTTCAGTTGAAGGTAAAACTGATTTAATTTTTTCCCAAGGGTTTTCAGAGTCAATATAACCAAATACTGAAAAATCTATGGTGCTGCTGGCCCGCGCAACTTCAAGAGCAGGAACGAAAAGTACTGGGGGTAGGTTATTATAGATAAATAGGAACAATTGACGTTCATGAGGGTCACAACTGAAACCAGTTAAATAGTTAATTGTCACAGGATCAGAAATAATAGCAATAGCTGCTTCCTTTTCATTGAGATATGTACGGATATTTTCTAATTTTGACATTACGTTACCTTCTTTCTAATACCACCATTTTTTCAAAAAAAAGCAAAAAAATCAAGTGATTTTTCATTTTTTAGTTATAAAATGAGTAGAAACATCAGAATGATGTGTGCTTTTCTCACATGACTACCCTAAAAATAAAATTTTTCATTCTGAAAACGGGATTTGCAGTTTTTTCTATTTTTCAGTTGATAAGCACTATATAAGCAAAAATAGAGCAGTTTTTTGAAACCTTTTTCAAAAAATAAAAGTCTAGGACTTGAAAGTGTTTACAAAAGATGATAAAATGTGCGTGAAAGCGAAATTTTCAAAAAGAAAGGAAGACAAAAATGAACACTGATGACACAATCACAATTTATGATGTTGCCCGAGAGGCAGGTGTTTCGATGGCAACGGTTAGTCGCGTTGTGAATGGAAATAAGAACGTTAAGGAAAACACACGGAAAAAAGTTCTTGAAGTTATTGAAAGACTAGATTATCGACCAAATGCGGTTGCACGTGGTTTGGCAAGCAAGAAGACAACTACTGTTGGTGTAGTTATTCCGAACATTGCGAATGCTTATTTTTCAATTCTTGCAAAAGGAATTGATGATATTGCTGCAATGTATAAGTACAATATCATTTTAGCATCAAGTGATGAGGATGACGACAAGGAAGTTAATGTTGTTAATACACTTTTTGCGAAACAAGTTGATGGTATTATTTTTATGGGTTACCATTTGACAGAAAAAATTCGTGCGGAATTTTCACGATCACGTACACCGATTGTACTTGCAGCAACAGTTGATTTAGAACATCAACTACCAAGTGTCAATATTGATTATAAATCAGCCGTTATTGATGCTGTTGATATTTTAGCAGATAAGAACAAGGAAATTGCTTTTGTTTCAGGTCCACTTATTGATGAGATTAATGGGAAGGTCCGATTGTCAGGTTATAAAGAAGGACTTGCCAAAAATGATTTAACATTTAAAGAAGGACTTGTTTTTGAGGCAAATTATAACTATAAGGATGGCTATGAGTTGGCTCAACGTGTTATAAACTCTGGAGCAACGGCTGCCTATGTTGTAGAAGATGAGCTGGCAGCAGGTCTCCTTAACGGTCTTTTTGCAGCAGGTAAAAAAATTCCTGAGGATTTTGAGATTATTACAAGTAATGATTCACCAATTACTCAGTACACCCGTCCAAACCTCAGTTCAATTAGTCAACCTGTTTATGATTTGGGTGCTGTAAGTATGCGTATGTTAACCAAAATTATGAATAAAGAAGAGCTTGACGAAAAAGAGATTCTTCTCAATCATGGAATCACCAAGAGAGGAACACTGCGTTAAAAAGGCGTTAAAACTTGCTTAGGCAGGTTTTTTTGATTTGCTTTTTAAGTACACTTTATTAATGAGTTTTCCGTTAATAATCTAATACTTTTGAAATAATAAGATTCAGTCTTTAGTCGGATTTTGAGAGCTAGTGATGAAAAAAAATATAAAATAAGATATAATATAAGTTATGAAAGTTTTACTGTATTTAGAGGCTGAAAATTACTTAAGAAAATCAGGAATTGGTCGTGCTATCAAGCATCAAGAGCGT
>CAZPYI010000081.1:0-10418 GCA_964590305.1 uncultured Streptococcus sp. | reverse complement strand
GTAAGACATGTTGATTTTGTAAAATGAGTAAAATACCAATTATAATAATCAGGCTAAAAATAATAAATTTTACCAAACCTTTTATAAAACGGATAACTATCGCTAAAATCATTGAGATAACTAACCAAACTATAGCAGAGCTTCCAAAGAAGTTTTGTAATTTATCCAAAGAGTCACTAGCAAAAAATTGTAGCCAAGAAGGAACACGATTCAGCAAAATTTCTGAATTAACTGCTGTAAAACCAAGTTTAGTGGCAATAGCAAATCCTGTCACTTGTAGCCATGCAAAAACACCTGTATTGAAAAGAAAAAGGACAGCTTGCTCTGGATAGCGCCTTACTATATTTGTAAGTGTTTTAAACATAAGCCTCCTTAATTAGTGTACAATGCTAGAACTGCAGCAATATCTGCATCTTGAATACCATAATATGAACCAGATGACTGCATGACAGAAGTTTCACTATCATCATGATTGAGACCAATAGCATGTCCCAACTCATGTTCTGCAGTATTAACAATCCTATCAAAAGTATAGCCATAATTATTTTCGATTAAATAATAGGTATTAAGTTTTACATCAACATGGGTAATATGATTTGTCACAGCGTTTGTCTCTGTTTCAGCTAAACCAGCAGCTTTAGATGTTGCATCAGAATAATCTGATGCAACAATATCGGCACTTGTTGCATCACCCACAAGTGTAAAAGTAAATGCTCCAGTTGCATTCCAATTAGAAATAGCAGTTTCATAAGCATTCACCAGTGTGCTATTTGTTGTACTTATATAAACAGTAGCAGAATTAGTTGACCAGCGTGCCCCAGCATAGTATGTAAAATCATCACTTGATAGCTCTGAAATAGCTTTAGTTAAATCTTGACTATTAGTTTTTTCAAAATAATTACTTATGTTGTTGAAAGCATTAGAAATATTAGTAGCCAACTGTGAGCTGCTATTATTAGCGTAATATATAAGACCAAAAACAATTATTGCCAAAATGAGAGCTGTTTTTACAAGTCCCCAAAAAAGATTCCAGACAACATTAATAATCATTTTAGGAATGAAGAGAATAATATTAATCAAAGTTTTCATAAAGAACCTCACTTTCTAGTAGTTTACGAAAAACCTAAAACTTGATAGTTAAGTATAGCAAGCAAGCCTTTAAAAATCAAGAAATTACCTAACTTGACACCAAATTGTAAAAAATCCGATCAGCAATAATGATCTACAATCTCTCCTAACTCACCTTAAAAGCATAGATATCCTTAAGAAACATAAGACTTCTTAAAATATGATTCTTTAGCAAATACTAGTCTATTTAGATATCAAGGAAAAAATAATATCAAACTATACGTTTGTAAGTTTACCTTAAGACAAACGTTCTTCTTTGATATATGTGATTGGCAACCACTCCAGAAGTTTCTCTAGTTGTTGGTTCCAATAATACCAATCATGTGTTCCATGGTCTTTATGATAGTCAATGTCGAGCCCCAAGGCAGTTAATTCCTTAACTGCGATCTCATTGGCTTCAAATAAAGAATCTTCATAGCCACACCAAGCATAAAACTTCGTTTTTTTATCTGATGAACGTGCAATTGTAGTCAAAAGGTGTTGCTCTGATTGACCTGATTTGAGTTCACCAAATATTCCTTCCCAGTACGCCATTTGCCCATCATTTATATCTAAAAAAAGACGATCATTAAAATTCAAGGCTCCTGAAAAAGAGGCTGCATAAGAATAGTTATCCGTTGCTAAAGCTATTTTATAAGCACCATAACCTCCCATGGAAAGTCCTACAATAAAAGTCTTTTCCCGTTTTGTTGTCATATTTGGGAAAAATCTTCGCATAACTTGAGGTAATTCAATCGCAATCGCATCAAAATAATTCATTTGATAAGTTGTATTTGTATACCATCCTAAATCTGTTGACGGCATAATTACAATTAGATTCGTATGACGAAGCAAGCGTTCAATATTCGTACGCTTTTGCCATGAATTTTCATTACCACTCATACCATGAAGAAGGTAGAGAACAGGAATGTCAGTGTCGTTTACAACATCCGATGCAATTTCGAAAGCATCTGGATAGATAACATTGACTTGACGCTCCATGTCGAGCACCTTAGAATTATATTCAATTTTGAAAAAAGCCATCGTTTTTCCTTTCATTTAAACATTAGCAAGATAACAGTGACAGGTTTATTTTTATCCAAAATACTAGAAGTCAGCCTATATCAAATAACAAATTTATGTGATTGTATTTTTGATAGATCTTATAATATCTTAACTAGATAGATACACTTACTGAACCATTTTTGACCAGCCTAGCAAATAATTTAAAAACGAAGAAGCTGATATGCTACCAACTTCTTTCATCTTTCTTATAATTAGCGAACTTCCATAACCACGGGTAAAATAGCAGGGCGACGCTTCGTTTGATCAAACAAAAATTTACCGATTGTGTCTCGAACTGCACCTTTTAGTTCACCCCAATCAAAGGTGTCCTGAGCTAAATAATTTTCAACAGTATTATTAACTAATTCAGCTGACTCGTTAAGAATGTCTCGGCTCTTCTTAACATAGACAAACCCTCGTGTATTGATTCTTGCCTTAGAGACAATTTTCTTTTCTCTCTTATTAACTGTAATAACAACAATAAAGATACCATCTTCTGATAAAACTCTGCGGTCACGAAGGACAATATTACCCACATCACCAATAGCATTTCCATCAATCATGACATCTGAGGCTGAAACGGCTCCCTCGTGTACAAAGCCATCCTCACTATGTACCATGATATCTCCACGTTTAACAATATAGATATTTTCAGGATACATACCAACTTCTTGTGCTAAATCGGCATGGGCAGAGAGATTGCGATATTCCCCTTGAACTGGGAAAAGGTATTTAGGTTTTAGAAGATTAATCATAAGTTGAAGATCACGACCATTTGCATGACCAGACACATGTAAATTTTGTGTAATCTGTTTGACTGTTCCACCAGCCTTATAGATCAAATTACCAACTTTTGCCACTGCCGCTTCTTTTGCTGTACTTGGTGTTGTAACAATGTAAACCAAATCACCACCCTTAATTTGTACATAACGATGACGTCCAAGTGCCATTTTTTGTAAACCATCAATGGGCTCACCCATACGACCAGTCTCGAGAATGATGAGTTCATGGTCTTCGAAATTTTGCATATCTTTCGGTTTAATCAGTAGTTTCTCATCCGCCAAACGAAGTTTTTTCAACCGAATTGCTGTGCGAACAATATTTTCAACATCAAATCCTGTCAATACCACACGACGACCATGAGCTGCAGCCGAATCAAAAACTTGTTGAATCCGAACAAGATTGGATGCAACAGCAGCAACGATCACGCGACCTTCCGCATCGGCAATAACACTGTCAATTTCAAGACCAACTTCAGACTCACTAGCGGTTTGAACAATGCTTGTTGCATTTGCTGAATCAGAAAGAAGTGCTAAAACTCCCTCTCTACCAATTTCAGCTAGTCGTGCTAAATCCGTTCGATAATATTTACGTGCTGCCTGATCAAATTTAAAGTCCCCTGTATAAACAATATTACCTTGATCCTTAGTCCCAACAACAATTCCAAAACTTTCTGGGATAGAGTGTGTTGTTTTGAAGAAAGAAATAACTGCATCAGTAAATTCGATTTCTGTTTCAGCATCTACCACATGAAAATTATTAAATTGCTTCACGCTTGAATTATTTTTGACAAATAATTTTGCTAATTCAATTGTTAACTGAGATCCAAAAACAGGAGCATTCACCTCTGCAATTAAATAGGGAAGCGCACCGATAGCATCCGCATGTCCATGCGTCAGAAAAATACCTTGTATACGTTTTTTATTTTCAATCAAATAATCTAAGTTTGGAATAACAACATCCACACCTAATTGTTCATTTTCTGGATACTTAAGGCCTGCATCAAGTACAAAAATTGAATTATTGACCTCTACTACATAGAAATTTTTACCGTTTTCACGAACACCCCCAAGGGCGATTATTTTAATATCACTCATGATACTCCTTCGTTTTTAGCTTTGTCAGCCCATTATAAAAATTTGCTAACAAGTATACCTTAATTTATTTATAGTATTTTGCTAGATAAAAGATAAGCAAATATACTACATTCATACAGACGGTCCTTGCACGTTGACAAGTCGAATTACTGCGAGTAGTCGTAGACTACAATCCTATATATTATACCATAGTTTGCAACATTTTTCTAAAAATCGCTATAACAAAAAGATCAAGTTTTTAAAGACTTGATCTTTCTGCTATTATCATTTTTATGATACCTTGCTTTTCGTAACACCTGTTCCGTAAAAAGTTTTTATTCAAATAATTGGTAATAATCGCTGATTTCCATGAGTTTCTTTTCATCCTGACTAAGGTCTTTAACAATTTTTCCATCTTTCATAACGATAAGACGATTACCATATTTGAGTGCATCTTCCATATGATGTGTAATCATGAGTGCTGTTAATTTATCAGTTCTGACGAATTCATCCGTTAAAGTCATCAGAGAGATACTCGTTTTAGGGTCAAGTGCAGCTGTATGCTCGTCTAATAAAAGCAACTCAGGTCGTTTTAGTGTTGTCATCAATAAACTTAATGCTTGGCGTTGACCTCCAGATAAGAGGCCTGTTGGAGTATCCAAATGTCTTTCAAGTCCGTTCCCAGTTTTAGAGACTAGTTTCAAAAATTCATCAGTGAATGTATGAATTTTTCGAGAAACTAGATTCCTCTTTTCGCCACGATACTTAGCAATAAGAAGATTTTCTGCAACCGTCATCCGAGGCGCTGTTCCCATCTTTGGATCTTGGAAAACACGCGCTAAATATTTGGCACGTTTTTCTGCTGGAAGACTGGTGACGTCTTCCCCTAAGATAGAAATAGTTCCACTTGATAAAGTAAGTGTCCCTGCAATAACATTGAAGAGGGTAGATTTTCCGGCACCATTTCCACCTAAAATTGTTAAAAAATCATGCTCAAAGATATCCAAACTGACATCGTCAAGAATAGTTTTAGCCTCATTAAAACCACTATTAACTTCAACAGTCGCATTTTTTAATTCTACAATTTTTTTCATCGTGATAATATTACTCCTTTGAAGAATTTTTTCTTAAGCACTGGAACCATGAGGCAGATTGCAAGAACTAGAGCGCTGAAAAGTTTGAGATAATTAGTGTTAAAGCCTAGTGCAATGACAGCGGTAATCAAAAACTGATAGAAAATAGAGCCTAGAACAATGGCAATCATACGCTCTGCAAGTGTCAGACCAGTTGAATAGAGGACTTCACCAATAATGATACTTGCCAGCCCTATTACGATAACCCCTATCCCTTTGGAGACATCAGCGTAACCATCTTGTTGACTCACAAGTGCACCTGAGAGAGCGATTATCCCATTGGAAAGAACAAGTCCCATTACTTCCATACGGTCCGTATTAATTCCAAAACTCTTTGCCATATCTCGATTATCACCTGTGGCGATAAAGGCTTGCCCGAGCTTCGTATGTAAAAAATAAATCAGTGCAGCAATAACAAGGACTACCGCAATTAAGCCTAAAATCAATAGATTCTCACTTTTGTTAAAAGGTAAAAAATCTTGTAATGCTTTAATATCAAGAAGACCTAGATTAGCCCGTTGCATTACCATCAGCATAATAGAATTACACGAGGTCATAACCAAAATTCCGGCTAAAATTGTTGGAATTTTACCTTTTGTATAGAGAAGACCAGTTAGTAATCCTGCTAAACATCCAGCTAACATACCTGCAAGCGTTGCTAGAAGTGGGTGAAAACCACTATTCATCAATGTAACTGCAACCGCTCCACCTAAAGGAAAAGACCCTTCTGTTGTCATATCTGGAAAATTCAAAATCCTAAAAGTAAGATAGATTCCTAATCCTAAAATTCCCCATAATAGGCCCTGTGATACTGAAGAAATTATCATTTCTGCTACTCTCTTTCTTATTCATCAGCTTCGACTGAAATTTTTGCTTTGGAAAGAACGCTGTCAGGAATTGTGATACCAAGTTCTTTAGCTGCTTTCAAATTAACAGTTGGCGTACCATCATCAACAACATTAACAGGGACTTCTGAAACTTTTTTACCTGCTAGTAATTTCACAGCAATTTTTGCAGTTTCAACACCTAAGTCGTACTGACTCTGTGCAATAGAAGCAATTCCACCTTGTTCAACCATTGTATCTACACTTGTATAGACTGGTATTTTAGCAGCATTTGCAGCACTGACTACTGTTGTAAAGGCGCTGGCAATTGTATTATCTTGAGGTGTCCAGATAGCATCAACTTTACCAGTCATGACACTCATTGTTGTTGTGATCTCATTTGTTGATGGAACAGCGTATTCAATGACTGAGAGTCCTTGAGATTCGGCATATTTTTTGAAATTGGCTACTTGAGATACTGAATTATCTTCACTACTTGCATAGAGAACACCAATCGTTTTGACATTTGGAGTAATTTCTTTAATCAAATCTACAGACTGAGCAATTGGTACTTGATTAGATACCCCTGTGACATTTCCTTCTGGTTTGTCTAAATCTTTAACCAATTTAGCACCTACGGGATCAGAAATAGCTCCCATAACAACAGGAATATCACTTGTTGCCGATGCTAAACCTTGTGCTGCTGGAGTTGCAATACCAATAAGCACATCATTTCCATCATTGACCAAAGATTTACTCATGGTTTGAATCTTACTTTGATCGCCCTCAGCATTCAAGACAGTCAAATCAATATTATCTCCTGAATAGCCAGCATCTGCTAAACCATCTTCTATCCCTTGTTCAATCTGGTCAAGTGCTTCATGGGTAACGTATTGTAATATCCCAACTTTTACAACCTTTGTCTCACTTGATTTGCTGTTATTATTTATATTACTATAAACTATCGCACCTACAACCACTACCGCTAAAGCAACAAGAGTTCCAATTAAAGCTTTGTTTTTCATAAATTCCTCCTAAACTTAATGCAAGTGCTAAAAACTATCCTTGACAATTACGTTTCTATAATCTTATAAATCGTAATAATTTATCAAAAATAAGCTTTAGCTGTTATTAATTTTCTAAAAATGTCATTTTTTGAGCCAAC
The DNA here is from genome assembly GCA_964590305.1 of uncultured Streptococcus sp. Classification (GTDB taxonomy): domain Bacteria; phylum Bacillota; class Bacilli; order Lactobacillales; family Streptococcaceae; genus Streptococcus. Next base: position 3,268 of record CAZPYI010000081.1, on the reverse strand, counting down.
TAAAAAGAAAAGCACCTAGTGAAATATATCACTATGCGCCCTTTATTATCTTTGATAAAGATTAGCGCATAGATACCTTTTTAGAAGTACTCTAAAAGTCGTATCTATGCAACCATAAACACAACTCTACATACGCCAACTTTGCCAGTTTGAATAAGTTTCAGTCATGTTCATCCTAATCTTCCTCCCGTGTTTTTCTATAATTATATCTTAAATATATAAAATTACAAGAGTTTTTGCAAATTTTCTTAAATACAGCACTAAATATGGCATTTTTAATTAGCAGCTGAAGTGGATACTGCTATTGTCATATAATCTAATCATTTATATTTCTATACTTCGATAATTTATTTCAATTTTTCATTTATTGCTTTTAAATTAATTTTTGTAGATTTATGTTAAAAACTATATTACAATTAGATAGAAGTAAATTATTACAATTAGATAATTATGTGTAAATATAGCATTACCTTGCTAGATTGTCCTTTTTATGAGGAGGTGTTATGAGGAAGATTAGCAATTTCTTTAGTCTCATACTTTTGTTTCTCACTACAATGTTAGTCTTTAATGTGTTTCAGACAAAGGATTATCAACATATTCAAAATATTGAAGTTGGAAAAAGTCAAGCTTTTAAGTTTTACTTGCAATCATCCACTATCTCTGTCTCTGAGCATTTAGGATTTTTAGAGGAACTGAGTGAAGATTACCATATCTCAATTGTCAGAACGGATAGCAACCATGACAAAGTAATCAAATCCATTCTCCTCTATGAAGACAGTTTCCCAGAAAATATATTACCTCAACTGAAAACCATCAATTTTTCAAAGGGTTTTTATGCTAATTTTGATACTGGTGAAGCAAGCCAACAAACCACATTGCCTTCTTTTTTATCACCTTAACAAATTAGTTGTCTATGAATTAGCTGATTACTATAGAGATAAAAGTCGAACCATAAATGGAAGTTATACTGTTTTATCAAGCGAAAATTTTGACCAAGATGAGATTCTTACTAGAATAAGTGATTTTTACCAAATCAATAAAGAAGTTTTACTGACTCCAACATCAGCTAGTGAGATAGGCATCATCAATCGTTATTTGATTATTTTTTGTCTATTGATTATCCTATCAGCATTAGTCCTAGCTATACTAACGATTTATGATATTATCTTGCATGTCAAAGAAATCGGCGTACAAAAAATTAATGGTCTTAGCAACTTTAGCATTATTAATCGTAGAACAAAAGTAAACCTATGTCTCTTATTTGCCATTAGTTTTATAATAGATATCTATTTGTTTCTATCTTTAGAGATATCTCCGCCAAACTTTTTTCAATTCCTCCTCATTAGTCAATTTTTGACTATAGCATACTATATTCTTCTGCAGTTAATTGCTTATCTTATCATTAGTCATATAACAATCAGCAACTTGCTAAAAAATTTTGCTAATTTTAAGATTGGAGTCATCATCATGTATGCTCTTAAAACAATCGTCTTGATTATTTGTTCTTTGATAATCGCTAATGTCTCATTGACTCTTCAAGAACTCAATACTGAAAAAGAAAAAAGTGACATCTGGCAAAACTATTCTAATTATTCAACTCTCGAGTACTCAACAATGACAGAAGCTGGAGAAACAGATTTTTTAACTAATGATGGAAAAAGTGCTGAAGAGATGTACAAAATTTTCTTGAAATTAGAAAAACAATTAAATACTTTTTATATTCAGTATAATGCCTTTCCTTCTAGCTTTGACTTTTATGATTACAAAGAAGAAATTTATTATAAAACAGAGGAAACATTTGAAACATTAACCATCAATAAAAACTATTTAGAAAAGTTGGGTTTTCAAGAAAATGTCCAAGAAGAGGACGGTCGATTCTTCTTAGTACCTGTAAAATACAAAGGACAAGACCTGACTCACTTTTTCCAAGCTATACTATATGACCTTCATTACTACAGTGAACAGGAAGAACTTAAACGTGATGAATTGATAGTTAGAATAGCTTACTATAATAGTGATATTTCCACTTTTTCCTTTGATATTAACAAGAATACTAATATAAACAACCCAATATTTGTGGTTATGGATGGTTCAAGTATGCTATCCAGAGAAAAAGTATCTCTGGAAAATACAACATTCTCAAACCCTTTAAAAATCCCAAATGCTACTGCTGTTGGAAATGACGTTGAAAAAATAGTCGCTGAAAACTCATCAATTATTATACCAAAATTTACAAAATTAGGAGATTTGATGAATCAAGCTATTCAGTTTCAAGAGTCGTCACTACTTATTGTATTAATTATCTTAGTTCTTGTCGTAGCGCTTGAAATTTTTGTATCCTTATCACTTTCTTCTGTCATTTTTTATTCTAACCAACATATCATTGCAGTGAAAAGATTAATCGGATTAAGTTTTTTTGCTAAATATAGGCGAACACTCTTTGTCTATTTGATAATTTATATGATAAATGCCATTCTCGTCATTTCATTGATGAGAACGGCTACGGTGCTCCCTATATTTATCCTAGTTATTGCACTAGATGCAATTTTATCCATGTCTCATATTCGAAAAATTGAAAGTAAACAAATGTCCGTACTACTAAAAGGAGGCTAAGAATGATTGAACTCGAAAATGTAAGCAAATCCTTTGGTAAAAAAAGGGTTCTTTCAAATATCAATCTAAATATCAATAAAGGCGAAATGCTAGCCATTGCTGGCCCTAGTGGTTGTGGAAAATCTACTCTTTTGAACATTTTGGGCTTTATTGAAGATTTCCAAGAAGGGACTTATCGCTTTCAAGGAAAAGAAAATGTCAAAGTTAATGGGAAGACTTCTGAAAAAATAATAAGAGAGAAAGTATCCTACTTATTTCAAAACTTTGCTTTAATTGATTCGGAAACCGTTGAAGAGAATTTGTTACTTGCCTTATATTATGTCAAAAAATCTAAACAAGAAAAACAACAACTGATTGCAGCAGCTTTAAAAGAAGTTGGTCTGTCCGATTATGAGAAGTTTAAGGTTTTTGAGCTCTCTGTAGGTGAACAGCAAAGAATCGCCATTGCTCGCGTGCTGTTAAAACCTAGTGAACTCATCTTAGCTGATGAGCCAACTGGATCTTTAGACGACACTAATAAAATCATGGTTTTAGAGTTATTAAAAAAGATTAATATGCAAGGTAAAACAGTCATAATAGTTACTCATGACCAAAAAGTAGCACAAGAATGTTCCAGAATCATTGACTTATCTATTTGAGAGTTTAGGAAATAGCT
>CAZPYI010000080.1:0-10463 GCA_964590305.1 uncultured Streptococcus sp. | reverse complement strand
TGCTAGTTTCTTGCCTGCTGAACTCGTAAATTTGGACTAATTTTAGTCCTTTTTTGTGGACTTTTTTGTTCACCTTTTTGTGGACTTTGTACTCTAATTTAATAAGTTGTAATGTTTTGCAATTTTTTTAAAAGCCTTTATTATCAATGGTTACAGAGCTTTAAATACTTCTAACAATAGCCGTTGCCCCATAATTACTTTGTTATACATCATCTTCCTCCTACCTTATTATTCGCATTTTAAAAAATATCTTGAAAAAAATTTTATATCATATTAGGATTAGAGAGAAGGAGAATGATATATGAAAATGATTATTGAAGACATTCCACAGTCAAAAACCGCCTATTTCCGAAACGTTGGAGAATATGGTGAAAAACAAAATAAAGAACTCATGATTTCTTTTAAAAATTGGGCAAAGGCAGAGGGCCTTTTTGACAATTCGGTTATTCTAGGTATTCCTCAAGACAATCCAGAAACCACTCTAAAAGAAAAGTGTCGATATGATGTTTGCCTTGTGGTGAATAAAGATTTTGAAGTGACAAAACCGGCTCTTACTGGCGAATTTTCGGGAGGAAAATATGCTGTTTTTTTACTTGATCACACGAAAGAAGCCATCAGCGAATTCTGGAAAAATATTTTTTCTGAGATAGCACAAAACAAGCTAACATTGAGAAATCAGCCCATTGTCGAACGGTACACCTCACAAATGATTGAAAATCATCTGTGTGAAATTCTAGTTCCGATACAGTGAATATTTATTGGAACAACTGTTTTTGATAAATATTGTCATTCTAATAGAAAAACCTCAAAGCCAATCTTTAAAAAGACAGCTTTGAGGCTTATTATTTTTAGTCATTTAGAAGTCATCCTTGCCAATGTATTTTAGCATCAAAGGCTTGTCCAACTACTGCAGTATCATCTACTTCAATAATACCTCGTTTTTGCGGTGCGTTTGGGAGTTCAAGTTCCCGAGGTGAACACATCATACCAAAACTTTTCTCACCACGAAGGCTCCCTGGAAAAATAAGAGTCCCACTGGGCATCATAGCACCTGGTAGAGCTACAATCGTCTTTAACCCCACTCGAGCGTTTGGAGCTCCGGCAACAATCTGAACAACCTTATCATCTGCCACTTTAACCTGACAGATATTTAAATGGTCACTGTCAGAGTGAGCTTCCATAGCAACAACTTCACCAATAACAAATTTTGCTTCCATGTCGTTCTCAAGTTGTTCAGTGAAACCATTCTTAGTCAATTCTTCATTCAGGAGTGAGACTTCGTTATCTGAAAGAAAAACTTGCCCATTCCCAGAAATATTGCTAATTTCTGAGACATCAAAGATGTTCCATGCCACTGTTTCCCCACTGTTTTGTAAAAAAACACGAGCTACTTTGCCTTTACGGTCAACACTACGCTTTTCACCTTTGTCATCTTTGACGATAACCATGAGAACATCACCGACAAATGTTTTATTATAAGTAAAAATCATTTCTTCTCCTACTTTAATCCTGCCAAAAATTGATTGATTTCAGCTTTTGTTTTTCTCAATTTATTAACTAAACGTCCGATTTCTTTGCCGTTCTCAATCACAACAAAACTTGGAATACCAAAAATTCCCCATTGTTGAGCCACTTCCATAAACTCATCACGGTCAATACGTACAAAAGTGAATTCTGGATTTTCAGTTTGAATAGCTGGCAGAGCAGGATAAATAAACTGACAATCTGGACACCAATCAGCAGTAAAGAAAAAAACGATTTTTTCATTTTTTTCAAGATAAGTAGCTATTTCCTCATAAGATTTAGGTATAATCATTCCATTTCCTCCTCATAAAAAACACGACCATCTCGATGAATAAATTGGAAAGCTCTTCCATCTGTCATAATTACACCACCTCTTGTGATGGCTTTATTTGATTCAAACTCGTTAATATAAAGAACATCAATCTTGCCAAACTCTTCGAAAAATTCGCGTAATTCAGCTTTTGTCTGTTCTTTTTTCATTTCTTCAAATCGTTTTTTGATAAGAACACCAATAAAGATAGCGCCACTTATTCCAGCAAGACTAACAGTTGAAGCAAGTATGGTTTTTTTATTTTTCATAAGCTTTATTTTATCATAAAACATGCTAAAATAGTACCTATAGAATTGAGGTGTCTACATGACAGATTTATTTCAAATAATAAAGGAAGTCACTGAGCTAGACGGTATAGCTGGCTATGAACATAACATACGAGATTACTTACGTACAACAATAACACCTCTAGTAGACCAAGTCCAAACTGATGGTTTAGGAGGAATCTTCGGCATTAAACAAAGTGAGATTGATGAAGCCCCACGCGTGATGGTTGCGGCGCATATGGATGAAGTTGGTTTCATGGTCAGTGAGATTAAAGAAGACGGAACACTCAGAGTCGTTGGTATTGGTGGTTGGAACCCTCTTGTCGTCAGTTCGCAACGTTTCACACTTTATACACGTCTAGGACAAGCAATACCTCTTATTTCCGGTTCCGTGCCACCACATTTTCTTCGTGGTGCTAATGGTGCCCCTTCTCTACCAAAAATTGAAGATATTGTTTTCGATGGTGGATTTTCCGATAAAGCCGAAGTTGAAAGTTACGGTATCTCTCCTGGAGATATCATTGTACCAAAATCTGAAACAATTTTAACAGCTAATAAGAAAAATATTATTTCTAAAGCTTGGGATAACCGCTATGGTGTACTCATGGTAACGCAACTTCTCAAAGAATTGCAAAATGAACCCCTGAAAAATACTCTCATTGCTGGTGCCAATGTTCAAGAAGAAGTCGGACTGCGTGGTGCACAGGTATCAACAACAAAATTTGACCCTGAAGTTTTTCTAGCAGTTGATTGTTCTCCCGCAGGTGATGTCTATGGAAATCAAGGAAATATCGGAGATGGAACTCTTATCCGATTCTATGATCCTGGGCATATCATGCTCAAAGACATGCGTGATTTTCTGCTAACAACTGCCAAAGAAGCTGGAGTTAAGTACCAATATTATGCTGCTAAAGGTGGGACAGATGCTGGTGCAGCTCATCTCAAAAACGGTGGTGTTCCTTCAACGACTATTGGTGTTTGTGCACGCTACATTCACTCCCACCAAAGTCTCTATGCCATGGATGATTTTATCCAAGCACAGACCTTCTTACAAACTATCGTCAAAAAACTTGATCGCTCGACTGTTGACTTAATAAAAGGATATTAATATGAAAATTGGATTTATCGGTGTTGGAAAAATGGCTAGTGCCATCATTCAAGGACTCAAAGCATCATCACAAAATGAGATTATTGTTTCAGACTCATCATTTACCAACTCAAAAAAAACTGCAGAGAGACTTTCTGTCGCATTTGCCAACTCTCATCAAGAACTTATTGACCAAGTTGACCTAGTCGTCTTAGGCATCAAACCTCAAATGCTTGAGAAGGTTCTTTCTGATTTAGTATTCACAAAACCAGTCATGTCTATGGCCGCTGGAGTTCCATTAGAGAGATTAGCTAACCTGACAAACCCTAAATTACCACTCATTCGTATCATGCCAAATCTCAATGCCCAAATTCTTAAGAGCAGCACAGCTATTTGCTTTAACCAAGAAGTATCTGATGACCAAAAAGTGATTGCTAAAGCTATTACTGACAGTTTTGGGACAACTTTTGATATGGACGAAAAAGACTTTGATACTTTTACTGCCTTAGCAGGGTCTAGTCCAGCATATATCTACCTTTTTATTGAAGCGATGGCAAAAGCTGGTGTCAAGTATGGCATTCCTAAGGATAAAGCTCTTGATATCGTCACACAAACCGTCCTTGCTAGCAGCGAGAGTTTGTTAGCAGGCACAGACAGTCCTAGTGATTTGATTGACAAGATTTCAAGTCCAGGGGGAACGACAATCGCAGGATTATTGGACTTAGAAAAAACTGGGCTAACAGCTAGTGTTGTCTCAGCTATTGATGCTACCATCGAAAAAGCAAAAAACCTTTGAGAGATTCTCAAAGGTTTTTTTAGTTACTTTTAACCCATCTGAAGAAACAATATCATCAGACCAAAAGCCAGCGCATTATTGAAAAAGTGAGCTAAAATAGTGTATTCCAACCGCTCATACTTATAGTAAACATAAGAAAAAATCGCTCCCATCCCTGCATAAATGATAAAACTACCAAGGTCAGTTGGTCCATGTAAAGCAGCAAACGCAAGAGTTCCAACAGCAAAGCCTATTTTTTGATGCCCTTTAAATAATTGTTTCGGAATAATATGACGAAAAATAATTTCTTCCATCAATGGCGCACCAATCACTGTAAATAAAGCCATTAGGGAAATGGGTAATTGAGTAATTAACTCTGTAAGTGCTTCTTGATTAACCGTATCTGTGACACCTTCCAGAGCCATAATCCAACTCCCAATTAAGTTGGGAATACGCATAACCAACCAAACTATAAGCATTATTTTTATAGCACGCTTACTTAAAAAGACTCTCCCTTCCAGTAAATGATGCCTTTTCCCATACAAGTAGAAAATAAGAATAGCAACTAACTCAAGAATAAAGACAATAATATTATCAGTTTGTGTAAGAACACGATCCTCTCTCCAAATAGCTGCAAGCGCCACTGGTAATTGGTCTAAGACCAATAGCCCCAAAACCAATAGAATAAGTCGACATTTTTCAAAAACAAGTTTCATGATAACCTTTCATAGTAATTTGCTTAAAATATATTTGGAAACAGCAAGACAGATAATGACTCCATAAAGTAATACAATCAAAGTCATCATATACGACAATTGTATTGACCAAAAAGCATATAAAATAACTAAAATTGTTATAAAAACAAGTAGCGCACCTACTGTGACTTGAGCGACACAGCTCCTAATTTTTTTATTGCGTTCATCATATGTTGCAACATAATGATAAGTCAGTGTCTTTTCATTGCGTACTTTTATAAAAGATGCTACTCCAAGTATTATTAGACCAGCACCCACTCCCATAAGAAAACCCGAAGCAAATTCCTTCATTGGTAAAACTAGGGAAACAATCAGCAATATGGCTCCAATACCAGCAAATAATCTGCCTAAAGTTTGTTGAGTTTTTTTATATTCTTCTTTTGATTGTTTTTTATTAAAATCTTGAACTAAGCATAATAGCATATTTTCTCCAATCTTTATTATATCAACAATGTGACTTTTTTAGATTCCTCTACAAACAATTGAGCTAGTAGTACATCTGCCCCTCTTTTTACTCATCACTTTCGAAAATAAAAACTTCTTCTATCGTTCTTTCAAAATACTTTGATATTTTATAAGCCAACTCCAAAGAAGCATTGTAGCGTCCCTTTTCAAGAGAAATTATTGTTTGCCGAGTTACCCCTAATGAATCTGCTAACTCAGCTTGGCTAATTTTATGAGATTTTCTTAGCTCCTGAATTTTTGTCTTCATTTCCTCACCTCTATGTCAAGTTCGCTTTACATAGATAGTATAGCTTACTTTACATTTTTTGTCAAATTATTTTCCATTTTTACCATTCCTAAGTAAAACAGTTTTGTTACACAAAAAAGCTGTTAGAATTCATCTATCAGCTTTTCTGGTCTTATCATATAAAATTTGATAACTAAATTAAGCTTTTGAAGTGCTCTACATCACGCGCAATGACCAACTCTTCATCTGTTGGAATGACTAAGACTTTAACCTTAGCCGCATCAGTTGAAATTATGCCACTTGTTCCAAAACCATTCTTATCTGGATCAATATCTGCACCAAACCACGATAATTCTGAAATAACTCTTTCTCTTACTTCGTCATCGTTCTCGCCAATGCCTGCTGTGAAGATGATAGCATCTACACCATTTAAAACCGCAACATATTGACCAATGAATTTTTTCAAGCGGTCAACAAACATATCAAAAGCAAGAATAGAATCAAGATCCCCAGCATTCTTAAAAGCAGTAAGATCCCGCATATCACTTGATTTCCCTGATACTCCAAGTAAACCTGACTCTTTATTAAAAATCGTCCGAATTTTCTCAGCACTTGACAACTCAGGTTCGCGATCAATTAAGAATGGGATGATGGCCGGATCAAGGTCTCCTGAACGTGTCCCCATCATAACACCACCAAGTGGCGTAAGCCCCATTGATGTATCAACCGATTTTCCTCCCTTAATTGCTGTAATTGAAACACCATTACCAATATGGCAAGTAATCAATTTAAGGTTTTCTAGCGGTTTATCCAATACTCTAGCTGCCTCTTGTGCAACATATTGATGACTAGTTCCATGAGCTCCATACTTACGGACTTTATAATTTTCATAGTATTTTTTTGCGATTGGATAGCGGTAAGCAACTTCTGGCATTGATGTGTGAAAAGCTGTATCAAAAACAGCAACGCTAGTAATATCTGGGAGAAGCTCTTTGAAAGCACGAATTCCCAGAGCAGCTCCTGGGTTATGAAGAGGAGCTAAAAGTGATAATTCTTCAATTTGCTCAATGACTTTTTCAGTCACTAATGTTGATTCTTTGAAATATTCCCCACCAGCAACCACACGATGCCCAACTCCTGTGATTTCATTATAAGATGAAATAATGTTTAAGCGGATAAGGTCATCTAAAAGAATTTTTACAGCTTGTGTATGATCAGGAATATCAGTTGTTTCAGATTCAGCTTGACCACTAAACTTAACTGTTGAGACACCATCAGCAAGTCCAATACGTTCTATCAAGCCCTTAGCAATGACTTCTTCTTCTGGCATCTTGTATAATTGCCATTTCAGACTTGAACTTCCTGCGTTTATTGAAATAGTTTTTGACATAATTCACCTCTAAAGCGTTTCCAAAATGTAAATCTATTCTATCACAAAATTTCATAAATTCATATTGTCAATTTTCCATTTTTGAAAACTTTTCATGAAATGTGTTACAATTCCACGATTTTGAAGATCAGATAAATGATAAACAAAGGTTTCTGGAGTTTGTTTGGCTTGTTTTTGTAAGATAAAAATAGTTTTCGCATTATCAGGACTTCCAAAAATAATCTCTGGCAAAGTAACAACTGCTATAATATCAGCATAATCCTTCAACCAAGTCTTGAGAATTTGACTCTGATCACTGGTAAGTAGTGCTATTGGAGCTAAAAAGATTGCAATCCCATCTTTTTTAAGATACTTCAGTGATTGTTCCATTAATAGATGATGAGCGTAGGTGTGTTCTTCTTGAGAAGCTACTTCATAACGCTCAGCAATAGCATCATTTGGATAGAAACCAACTGGTAAATCACTGATAATAACATCACTCTCTTTTAGAATTTGTGGTCGCACAGCATCTTCTTGGATAAACTTAGCAGTTGATCCAATAACCTCAGAGACGCTTGCTGACAGGTCAATCAATAAATCATCCACTTCAATTCCTAAATAGTCAATCGTTTTAGAGCTGTTATTAAGGATTGTCTGGGCTAGATTCCCTGTGCCACTACCGATTTCTAGAACATCTAGTTCCTTAGCACCTGTTAAGTTTTCCATCAAAAACAGAATAATAAATCCAATAGAATCTGGTGTAAATTGATGGTTTGATTGTAGCTTTTCAGTTTGTGCTGCCTTGATGAAAATAAACTGAAAAGCACGACGCCACTCCTCTTTAGTTAATGCTAACTGATGTAATTTTTCATTATTGGCTACAATTGTTTGATTAGCAGTTGCTTCTCCTAAATAAAAAGAGTTTTGCTCAATCAAAGCATCATAGATGTGAGTCTTCAACTCATTTTCAATCAATTGACTGTTTTCTAAAATTAACTCATAAGCTAATTCAATTTTTTCAAAATTCATGAGATCCTCCAAAATCTATGATAACAAAATTCCTTAAATATGAAAAGAGCCTTACCCTTTCCGTAAGACACCTACTCTTTCATTAAAGCTGATTCTTGAGTGATCGCATTTTCTATTTCTTTCTTCAAAAATTTATAGTCAAAAAACTGACCATTTTCTAATCTGACTTGAACCTTTAACTGTCCATCATTTCTAGTATAATTTGTAGTTCCTTGATCGAATGACAGTTGCCCAGAATCTTCTGTAGCCAAATCTTGCGTTATCTCTGCCATAAGATGTGCCTTGCTTGAAATAATTTGCGACTGGAATTGACGCTCCATTACTATTACACGATTTAGATAAAATTGTAAAAGAAGAGAGAAGACCGCTGAGATTAAAAGAGAATAAAGGAGGATTCCAGCTTTAACTCTCTTTTTCAAAAACATAAATAAAACTCCTCTCTAACCCACTTTCAAATATTAGATTAATTGTCACTTGCTGTTCTGATTGTGACATGCTTACACTTTCTATCCCAAAAAGCATTGGCTGATAGCCACGTCCGTCAGCATTGGTTTTTCTAAAATCATTTGATTTGTACTTCCCAAAAGCCAAACTCTTTCCAGATTTAGTCACGTAAAGTTTATCATTCTCTACTCTGTCTAGTCGACATTCTTGGATTTCTGAACGAAGTTGCTGTGAAAAAAGCAACCAGTCACTTTGCTGATTAGTTGATAGGTAGGAGACATTAGCTGATAAAGACTTGGTCAAACCTTCATAAACAAGGATAGAACCAGATATGCAAAGTAAAGCAACAAGACATTCTAATAATGTAAATGCTTTGACTTTAGTCCTTGATAACTTGCATAATCTTTTTGCCCGCTTCATAGATATGAATCTGTCCACCCTTTCTCACAACTTGAATATGAACACCATTCAAGCTCAAACTATCTTGATTTATTTGCACTGCCATAGTGGCTACATTGAGTACTTCTTGTTTATGTAGATTGAGTTCCATATGCTTTCTATTCTTATCTAATTCTCCTAAAATAAGACTTGTTATAAGTGTTAGTATTCCTAAAGCAATAAGACTTTCAAGGAGAATGTAGGCTTTTATTTTCTGTTTTTTTATAATTTCCACTCCCAATGTACAATTGATAAGAGACTTCTTTGTCCTGAGTTTTAAAAATAACTTTCGATAAGGATGAATTCCCACCAGACTGGTTGAAGTGGATAGTATAATCTTTCGGGACTTGAACTAAATCAGGAATATTAATTTCTGATACTCCATTCGATATGATTGCCTCTGAAATATGTAAAGTCATTTTTTCTTGCTTTACGCAACTCAGTTTCTGAGTATCTCTATAGAGCTGCTCAAAAGAAAGATAGAAGAGTTCCTCCTCAATACTTTTGAAAACTTGTGAAACGGATGCCGATAAAGCTATCACAGTGAAAGATGTTATCAGCAGTACAACAAGACTTTCTAATAAAGTAAAAGCACTGACTCGACTATTTAGAGATGTCATCATATGTCTTAGCTTGTTTGTCGGTAATATAGTTTGCCTCTACTAATTGCTTAGTAGTTGGTTTACTCCCTTCATTTAATTCATAAAGTTCCATCTGACTCTCTACGACCTTAACAACAGCAGCATTTCCTTTTTCTTGAACAGCATCTTTCTGTTTTGTCAAATTTGGTACAAATAGTAACATTAATACGCTAATGATTAATAAAACTACTAACATTTCCACCAAAGTGAAGGCTTTTACCACTCTTTTCCTCAACCGTTCCTTTAATTTCGACATTTATAAATTTCCTCCTATATTGTGATACATTGGCATTAACATGGCAGCATAAATCATGACAATCACCAGTGCAACGATAATAAAAACAAAAGGTTGAATTAGCTGAGTAGCACGTGTAAGTCTATTGAAAAACACTTCCCAAGTTTCTTCAGCATAAATCTCAAGCTCAGTACCCAATTTGGATTTAACCTCGCCATACTCAATCATCAGACTAAGTTCTTTCAAGAAAAATGGATAAGTTGAGATAATCTTATGAAACTCTTGCCCCGACAAGAGCCCTTCTTCCATACTACGACCTATTTCTTGAAAAAGTAATGATTTCTGATCTTGCATAACTTTGACAACTTGAGATAGTTCAACTCCTTGTCCGATAAGGTTGCCCCATTCGCGTGCATAATAAGCTGTCAGGTACAATTGAATAGTTTTTCCAACAAACGGTAACTGACTAACTTTACTTGCAAGATTAATTCGTGACTGTCGCTTACTAAAACCATATATTGTTAGAATAACCAGACTCACAGATAAAAGACTCAGTAAAAAAATCATTGGAAAGTTTGAAATGATTTGCGTTGCAATGTTACCATTTTCTATTTGTGGAAGAAGGTAATTTTTTAAGCCAAGCATGATTAAAACCAAAAAAGTTAGCAAAATAATAGGATAAGTTGCTACTTCAATGAGTTTTCTCTTAACAAGCATCATATTAGACAAATAACTTTCAATTTTTATAAGACTACTCTCTGTATTTCCATGAATATCTGCCAGTGCCAGTTGCGTCACCACAGCGTCAGAAAATCTCAATTCTACCATTATTTGCGGTAAACCATCTCCATTTAGTAGCGTTTGTTGCATACGAGATG
>CAZPYI010000079.1:0-10743 GCA_964590305.1 uncultured Streptococcus sp. | reverse complement strand
TAGCATCTGTCACAATTTTGTGATCTTGAGTGATAATAACGTTATATTAAAGGAAGTGGACTAACGATGGATTGTTTTACTTTATACAGTAGTTTTTATCAGAGGAAGATAGCTTTTTATTGGTACTATTACTAATTAGTGTTAAAATAACTAGAAAGATATTATGGAGGAAAAATGACAAAATTTAAGAATTCTGCAGTTAAATCCATGGTAGTCATGCGAAAGGCTTTTCGTACTATTGATGCTAAGGTTTCAGAGTCCTACAAGATTGATGGGTTGACACCAGCGCAGTTTGGGGTACTTGATGTTCTCTATGCTAAAGGACGAATGAAGATTGGTGCGCTGATTGATAAAATGTTGGCGACATCTGGAAATATGACTATTGTGATTAAAAATATGGAAAAAAAGGGGTGGGTGACACGTACGACCTGTCCAAAAGACAAGCGTTCCTACCTAGTAGAGTTAACAGATAAAGGACGTGATGTTATTGAGCGAGCATTACCAGACCATGTTTCTCGAGTTGAGGAGGCTTTTTCAGTTTTGACGGAAGAAGAGCAGCAACAGTTAATTGAGCTTTTAAAAAAGTTTAAAAATACTTAGTCAAAATAGTTTACAAATATGAAAAAGAAGATTATAATTACTAATTAGTGACAAAAATAACTATTTAGTGATAACTTAGAGGAAGTTGACTGTAACTGTGTCTATCATTACATCGCTAAAAAATCTTTTTAAAGGGGAAAAAACAGATGAAAAAAATACTATTTGTCGTTGGTTCATTACGTAAAGGGTCTTTCAATCAACAATTTGCAGAGCAAGCTGAAAAAGCTTTGGAAGGCAAAGCTGAGATATCATACCTTGATTGGTCTGAAGTACCAGTTTACAATCAAGATTTTGAATCACCAGTTCTTCCAGCAGTTGCTAAAATCCGTGAAGATATTCAATCAGCGGATGCTATCTGGATTTTTTCACCAGTTTATAATTTCTCCATCCCTGGACCAGTAAAAAATCTTCTTGACTGGGCTTCGCGTGCTATTGATATTTCAGACCCAACTGGACCATCTGCTATTGATGGCAAAGTAACAACGGTTTCACTACTTGCAAATGGTGGACATGAACAAGGTGCAGAAGTTTATCGTAACTTATTCCCATTTATTCGTACAAACTTTGTTGATCAAGTGACAAATACAAAAATTAATGATGACGCTTGGGTTACTGGAGAATTTGTTGCAACTGAATCAGTTCTTGCAGACCTTATTAAACAAGCTGAAGCAGTCTTAGCTGCAATTGATTAATTGTCCTTCTAATCAGTTTTACACCTAGATGAGCCATAATTTTTTGATAGTTATGACTTAGCATATTTTGAAGCATGTTCTCAATTGAGAACGTGCTTTTTGATGCAAAAAAGCTCGCCTTAAGTAGTGCGAGCTTCTTTTATTCTATAATTAACATGCCTTCTTTTACGTCGAAAGGATTACTTTCGTTAATATGATCAAAAAACATAATACCATTTGTATGATCAATCTCGTGTTGGACAACGATTGAATTATAGCCTTTGAGACGAACTTTGTGCTTTTCTCCGTTTTTATCAAAATACTCTACGGTGACACGACTATGGCGGACAACATAACCTTCAATAGGACGATCAACTGAAAGACAGCCCTCACCATCAGCCAAAGCAGCATCTTGTACAGAATGTGATACGATTTTTGGGTTATACATGACTTCTTGTAAACTGTAGGCTTCAGTTGGTGGGTTACCTTCATCATCTTCTGGATTTGGCACCAGTACAGCTATGATACGTTTTGAGATGTCTAATTGAGGAGCCGCCAAACCGACCCCACCACGTAGCCCCATTTTTTCAGCCGCTACAGGGTCTTGAGAATTTTTCAAAAAATGAATCATTTTTTCACCGAGGATGATATCCTCATCAGAAAGTGGAAAGGTCACATCTTGTCCCACTGCACGAAGTGTAGGGTTACCTTCACGAATGATATCATCCATAGTTATCAGATGACTTGCTTTTATTAGTTTATCTTGTACAGACATTCCTTCTCCTTATATAATAATGTTACGAGATTTTTAAGATATGTGAATAGCTCTTATTATCTTAATATAGACCCTGCCCTAAGGGAATTGGTCTAAATATCAAATTAGTTCAATAGTATCATAAAAATACTTTAAAATAAAGGAATAATCATTGATTGACTGCTTGGCTGACTTATCATTTTTTACAAAAATTGTAAGTCTTTCTTTAGATAAAGCTAGATTTTGGAGTTATGTGTTCTAAAAAGCAAAAAGATATTAATGTAGTTTGACAAAATAGAAGGAGATTTGCTACAATAAGTAGGTCGTAAAGACAAGTAACTTCTTCTTGGTTATGGGAGATGCCAAACCCATCACTCGGTTGAAGCAATATAAAGGAGAATTATTATGGCAATCTCAAAAGAGAAAAAAAATGAAATCATCTCACAATATGCACGTCATGAAGGTGATACTGGTTCAGTAGAAGTACAAGTTGCGGTCCTTACTTGGGAAATCAACCACTTGAACGACCATATTAAAAATCACAAAAAAGACCACGCAACTTACCGTGGATTGATGAAAAAAATCGGACACCGTCGTAACTTATTGGCTTACCTTCGCCGTACTGACGTTAACCGTTACCGTGATCTTATTAGCTCACTTGGACTTCGTCGTTAATCTAAGATATAACAGTTGTCAGAACCTTCCTTTTGGAAGGTTTTTTGCATACTCTTAGGCAAACTTAGTGTTTTTGAAATTCATTTGTTTTTAAAGCATTTGATAAGAATTTTTTGAAAAGTTAAGCTCAAAAAACTGTCATAGCTGACCTGTAATTTTTTACAAAATATGGTAAAATAGTTTGGATACGTGGGTTTTATGCAAAAACGAGTCTACAAAGTCTTTGCGGGCTGATTTTTGTAGGAAACAGCGTAGAAAATTAATCATGAACAAAGAGGAAATTCTCTATCGTTCATGTCAGAAATCAGGAGAAAATGGAATGACAAAACAAACTTTTGAAATGACCTTTGCAGGAAAACCTTTAGTGGTTGAAATTGGTCAAGTTGCAAAACAAGCTAATGGTGCGACTCTTGTTCGTTACGGAGAATCAACGGTACTAACAGCGGCTGTAATGTCCAATAAAATGGCTCGTGGAGACTTTTTCCCATTACAGGTCAACTATGAAGAAAAAATGTATGCAGCTGGTAAAATTCCTGGTGGATTCTTGAAACGTGAAGGACGCCCTTCAACTGAAGCGACTTTGACAGCTCGTCTTATTGACCGTCCGATTCGTCCTATGTTTGCGGATGGTTTTCGTTATGATGTACAGGTTATTAATACAGTACTTTCCTATGATGAAGATGCCAGCGCGCCTATGACAGCTATGTTTGGTAGTTCGCTTGCCCTATCTATCTCAGATATTCCTTTTAATGGTCCAATCGCAGGTGTACAAGTAGCCTATATTGATGGTGATTTTATTATTAATCCAGATGCAGCACAAAAGGAAGCTTCTTTGCTAGAATTAACTGTAGCAGGAACTAAAGAAGCTATCAACATGGTTGAGTCTGGTGCAAAAGAATTAACTGAAGATATCATGCTTGAGGCTTTACTCAAAGGTCATGAAGCTATTCGTGAACTCATTGCTTTCCAAGAGGAAATTGCAGCTGCTATCGGCAAGGAAAAGGCAGAAGTTGAACTTCTTCAAGTTGATACAGATTTACAAGCCGAAATTATCGAAGCTTACAACACAGACCTTCAAAAAGCTGTTCAAGTGGAAGAGAAAAAGGCACGTGAAGCGGCAACTGAAGAAGTAAAAACTAAAGTCAAAGAAGTTTATGAAGCAAATTGTGCTGAAGATGACAACTTCGAGACAATAATGCGAGATGTTGCTGAAATCTTAGAGCAAATGGAGCATGCGGAAGTTCGTCGTTTGATAACTGAGGACAAGATTCGTCCCGATGGTCGCCGTGTAGATGAAATCCGTCCATTAGAAGCAGACATTGATTTCTTACCGAAAGTTCACGGTTCTGGGCTCTTTACACGTGGACAAACACAAGCCCTTTCAGTATTAACACTTGCACCGATGAGTGAGGCACAAATCATTGATAGCTTGGCACCAGAACACAGAAAACGTTTCATGCACCATTATAACTTCCCACAGTATTCTGTTGGTGAAACAGGTCGTTACGGAGCTGCAGGTCGTCGTGAGATTGGGCATGGCGCTCTTGGCGAGCGTGCATTGGAACAAGTCCTACCTAGCCTTGATGAGTTCCCTTATGCTATCCGTTTGGTTGCAGAAGTTTTAGAATCTAATGGGTCATCATCTCAAGCTTCAATCTGTGCGGGTACACTTGCCCTTATGGCTGGTGGTGTTCCAATCAAAGCGCCTGTTGCAGGTATTGCTATGGGATTGATATCAGATGGGAGCAACTACACCGTTTTGACAGACATTCAAGGTCTTGAAGATCACTTTGGGGATATGGACTTTAAAGTGGCTGGGACACGTCAAGGGATTACAGCCCTTCAAATGGATATCAAGATTGAAGGGATTACTCCTCAAATTCTAGAAGAGGCTCTTGCTCAAGCCAAGAAAGCTCGCTTTGAAATCCTTGATCTGATTGAAGCAACAATCTCAGAACCACGTCCAGAATTAGCACCAACTGCTCCTAAGATTGAGACTATCAAAATCGATGTTGATAAGATTAAGATTGTTATTGGTAAAGGTGGCGAAACAATCGATAAAATTATTGATGAGACTGGCGTTAAGATTGATATTGATGAAGAAGGAAATGTCTCTATCTATTCAAGTGATCAAGCAGCCATCAATCGCACGAAGGAAATTATCTCTGGTTTAGTTCGTGAAGCTAAGGCTGGAGAAGTTTATCATGCTAAAGTTGTTCGTATTGAAAAATTCGGAGCCTTTGTCAATCTATTTGATAAAACAGATGCACTTGTGCATATTTCAGAGATTGCATGGACCAGAACCAATAAAGTAGAAGATGTTCTTGCTATTGGTGATGAGGTGGACATTAAAGTGCTCAAGATTGATGATAGAGGACGTGTTGATGCCTCAATGAAAGCTCTTCTTCCACGACCACAAAAACCAGCAAATGCTGGAAATCATCAGAATGGCAATGAAGATAAAAAAGAAGGAAAGCATGAGTAATATAAAAGAACTCGATGATCGCCTGCGTGCCTTTATTAATGAACCTGAAAACTTTATTGGTAGTGTTGCTCTGGTAGATGTTTTGCACTCGATACCAGTGTTAGCAAGTAAAGATGATATCTACAGGCCAAGAAATGGAGAGAGTAATCTCAACGAGGTTTTTGGTGTTGCTATCAATCCATTTGATGACCAGCAGATATTAATTGATTGGTCTGAGATAGAATAATATAAAGGAGAATCTATGGGATGGTGGAAAGAAACCATTGAGATTGTTAAAAAGAATGATCCAGCGGCTCGTAGCTCTCTGGAAGTCCTTTTAACTTACCCAGGAATAAAAGCTTTAGCAGCCCATCGGTTGTCACATTTTTTATGGAAGAAAGGCTTCAAGCTTATCGCTCGGATGCATAGCCAGTTTTGGCGTTTTTGGACTCAAATTGAGATTCATCCAGGAGCTGAAATTGCAGAAGGAGTTTTCATTGACCATGGTTCAGGTTTGGTTATCGGAGAAACAGCCATTGTTGAGAAAGGTGTCATGCTATATCATGGAGTGACTCTTGGTGGTACAGGAAAGGATGTTGGGAAGCGTCACCCAACTGTTCGTCAAGGGGCTCTTGTGTCAGCACATTCACAGGTTATTGGACCTATCGAAATTGGTCGAAATGCTAAGGTTGGTGCAGGAGCTGTTGTTCTAACAAATGTCCCAGAAGATGTAACCGTTGTGGGTGTCCCTGCTAAAGTCGTTCGAATCCATGGTGAAAAAGATGACGTTAAAATACAAAGTATGGAACATCAACGTGAAGATAGCTATTATTCCTCAAAACTGTGATGATTCATCTGAGTCTATAGGATGTTTTTATAGTCAAAAATTAGCTTAACATAATAAGAATAAGCTTTGCTCATTCTTAACTTGATTTTTGAAGAATATACTTCATTGGGATGGAGACGAAAAATATGATTAAAATATATGATACAATGACTCGCAGCTTACGTGATTTTGTGCCAATTAATGACAATGTTGTTACAATGTATGTCTGTGGCCCAACGGTTTATAATTACATTCATGTTGGAAATGCCCGCTCTGTGGTAGCATTTGATACGATTCGTCGTTACCTTGAGTACCGAGGGTATACGGTAAATTATGTTTCAAACTTTACAGACGTTGATGATAAAATTATCAAAGGTGCAGCTGCAGCTGGCATGGATACCAAATCTTTTTCTGATAAGTTTATCGCTGCTTTTTTAGAAGATGTTGAACAACTAAATGTTAAAAAAGCAACAAAAAATCCGCGTGTTATTGATTATATGGATGAAATTATTGATTTTGTAAAGGTTTTAGTAGACAAAGGTTACGCTTATGAAGCTAAAGGAGATGTCTATTTCCGTGTTTCTAAGTCTAAAAATTATGCAAAATTAGCCAATAAAACACTGGCTGATCTTGAAATTGGCGCCAGTGGTCGTGTTGATGGTGAGGGAGATTTGAAAGAAGACCCACTTGATTTTGCTCTTTGGAAGTCAGCTAAACTAGGAGAAGTCTCTTGGAAGAGCCCCTGGGGTCCAGGGCGTCCGGGATGGCACATTGAATGTTCAGTAATGGCAACAGAGATTTTAGGAGAAACAATCGATATTCACGGAGGCGGAAATGACTTGGAGTTTCCGCATCATACCAATGAGATTGCTCAATCGGAAGCAAAAACAGGAAAAACTTTTGCTAATTATTGGATGCATAACGGCTTCATTAATGTTGATGATGAAAAAATGTCTAAATCTTTAGGAAATTTTGTAACCGTTCGAGAAATGTTGAAAACTATAGATAGTCAAGTGCTTCGCTTTTTCTTAGCAACTCAGCAATATCGTAAACCTGTCAATTTTACTGAAAAAGTAGTGCATGATGCGGGGGTCAATCTCAAGTATCTTAAAAACACATACACCCTGCCTGTTCAAGAAACTGATGACGATGAGGACTTAAGTCAATTCATCATAGAATTTGAAAAAGTAATGGATGATGATATTAATGCAGCAAATGGTATCACAGTTATTTTTGAAATGGCAAAATGGATTAATTCAGGTCATTATACTGCTAAAATAAAAGAAACTTTTGGAAAACTTTTGGAAGTTTTTGGTATTGTGTTTGAAGAAGAGATTTTGGATGCTGATATCGAGAAATTGATTGAAGAACGTCAAACAGCACGCACAAATCGTGATTTTGCAAGAGCAGATAGCATCCGTGATCAACTAGCTGTTCAAGGTATCAAACTACTGGACACCAAGGATGGTGTGAGGTGGATTCGTGATTAATGTTAGCCTCATTAACGGCATCGCTCTTGCTTTCGAAGGAGATGCAGTCTACTCCATGTATATTCGTCGGCACTTGATTTTTGAAGGGCTGACTAAACCGAGTCACCTGCACCATAGGGCAACAAAGTATGTTTCTGCCAAAGCGCAAGCCATGTTAGTCAGTAAAATGTTAGAAGATAACATCTTAAGCGAAGAAGAAGAGGCTATCTATAAAAGAGGTCGAAATACCAACAGCCATACTAAAGCTAAGAATGCTGATGTCATTACTTACCGTATGTCAACAGGATTTGAAGCTGTTATGGGCTATCTTCATATGACTGAACAAACGACACGCTTAGAAGAATTAATCGAGTGGTGTATTAAAACCGTTGAAGAAAATGAATAAATTCAAACCCTAGTTCTTATTATTGCTAGGGTTTTGTGATTTTAAAGTCTTCTTTACAGATATAGCGCTCAGAAATGTCAATTTAAAACTTTTCATTCCTCATTTCTCTATGTGGTCACCTTTTCATGTTATAATAATCTTATGAAAAATAAAGAAATGAATGATAATAATGACATTGTTTACGGCGTTCATGCTGTAACAGAAAGCTTAAATGCAAATACTGGAAATAAACTCTACATCCAAGATGATATCCGTGGGAAAAATGTTGATAAAATCAAGGATCTTGCGACTGAAAAGAAGGTTTCTATCTCGTGGACACCTAAAAAGACACTCGCTGACATGACTGATGGAGCTGTGCATCAAGGTTTTGTTTTGCGCGTATCAGAATTTGCCTACTCGAGTCTTGAAGCGATTATGGAAAAAGCAGATCAAGAAGACAATCCTCTGATTCTCATTTTGGATGGTTTGATGGATCCTCATAATTTCGGTTCTATTTTACGAACTGCTGATGCGACAAATGTCTGTGGCATCATTATTCCTAAGCACCGAGCTGTTGGTGTGACACCAGTTGTTTCAAAAACGTCAACTGGAGCTGTTGAGTACGTTCCAATTGCTCGTGTAACGAATCTTAGTCAGACGCTTGACAAACTTAAAGAAGCTGGCTTCTGGGTTTTTGGTACAGATATGGACGGGACGCCATCGCATAAATGGCAGACATCAGGAAAACTTGTTTTGATTATCGGAAATGAAGGCAAAGGTATTTCTTATAATATCAAAAAACAAGTAGACGAGATGGTTACCATTCCTATGGGGGGACACGTGCAGAGTCTGAACGCTAGCGTGGCAGCTGCTGTGCTGATGTATGAAGTCTATAGGAATCGCTTATAATGAAGAAAAAAATCCTCCTTGTTGATGGCTACAATATGATTGCTTTCTGGAAAGATACACGTCAATTATTTAAGAAAAATCAATTAGATGATGCTCGTAATATCTTACTGCGTCAACTTAATAATTATGCGCATTTTGAAAATATCAACATTACTTGTGTCTTTGATGCGCAGTATGTTCCAGGAGTGCGCCAACGTTATGACCAGTACAAAGTAGAAGTCATCTTTACTCAAGAGGATGAGACGGCGGATTCTTATATTGAGCGTATGGCAGCTGAGCTTAATACAGGACGCAATCTCGTTGAAGTGGCTACAAGTGACCTAAACGAGCAGTGGACGGTTTTTTCTCAAGGAGCCTTGCGCGTGCCTGCTAGAGAACTAGAGGAACGTGTTGCAACTGTAAAGTCGGATTTAGATAAGATGTCTAGTCAGATTGATTTGTCTACGCCAAAGTTGAGACCGTGGGATGATAAGCAACTTGACCAGTTGAAAAAACTAATGGATGATGTCTGACAGACAAGCGGCTAGTCTTCGTTGTTATTTTTTGTTATAATAGCAACTATTAATTTGATTATCAAATTAATTTCGATAGTATTTGTTTTATGAGTAATTGCAAAAACAGGTTATATCAAGGTTTAGGAGAGAATGAAATGACATTTAAAATTATCACAGATTCCACTGCGGATTTAAATGAGGATTGGGCGAAAGCACATGATGTTGAGCTTTTAGGGTTGACAATTGAATTAGATGGTGTTGATTATGAGACTGTAGGTGCACAGCGTTTAACCAGTGATATCTTACTTGAACGGATGAAAAATGGTGGCAAACCAACAACTAGCCAAATTAATGTTGGTCAATTTGAAAAGAGTTTTCGCAAGCATGCTGCAGCTGGTGAAGCCGTTCTTTATCTCGCTTTTTCATCTGTTTTATCAGGAACGTATCAAAGTGCTATCATAGCTCGTGAAATGATATTAGAAGAATTTCCAAATGCTACCATTGACATTATTGATACGCTTGCTGCAGCGGGTGGTGAAGGCTATCTCTCAATCTTGGCAGCTGAAGCGCGTGACCAAGGAAAATCACTTCAAGAAACAAAGGATTTGATAGAAGATATCTTACCTCGTCTTCGGTCATATTTCCTAGTTGATGATTTATATCATCTTATGCGTGGTGGGCGGTTATCAAAAGCATCAGCTGTTATGGGAAGTTTGATTAATATCAAACCTTTGCTTTGCTTGGGAGCAGATGGGAAACTTGTTCCGATTGCCAAAGTTCGTGGTCGTAAAAAAGGCATAAAAGAAATGCTGACTTACTCTACAGAGTCTTTGGCACATGACACAGCAGTTGTTGCCTATTCTAATGATGAGGAAACAGCTCAGGAATTGAAAGAAGAACTTCTTAAAAATCCTGATATCAATGAGGTCCTTATCATGCCTTTGGGACCAGTCATTGCAACTCATGTTGGACCAGATACCTTGGCAGTCTTTACGATTGGAAAGGAAGCAAAATAAGAGAGAAATCAGGTGTGAATTCATCTGATTTTTTTGATTCTCAATGCTTTTTCAGTTGATGATAAAGATGGTTTAAAATAAAGCTAAATTACCATTGCTTTGGTCACTCTTTGGAGAGTAACTAGATAGGCCCCTCTCGTTTTTTTTTTAACAGTGAAAAATAAAAGGAGTGTACCTTGAAGATAAGGCAACGGAGCTGTAGTGTAATGTTATTTGGTTTCAGTTGACAGCTGGAGATGTTTTTTCTGTTAAAGGAAGCATTTAACAATTTTATGAAAATAATAAATAAAAACAGACCCAAATAGCTTGACTTTAGGGCTGTTTTTTTGGTATTATATTAAACGGTATTGTTTACCCCATTTCAAAGGCCCCGGAACCTTCGAAATACCTCGTGGACCGGAACATCCACATCTTGTAAACAAAAACGAATTCGTATAGGAGAACTCATGAATAAAACAACTTTTATGGCTAAGCCAGGCC